>NZ_CP146256.1:4500000-4723253 GCF_039134705.1 Kineothrix sp. IPX-CK
CCCATTTGGGAACTTCCGGTATCCAGACAAAAGGATTCATCAGAAAAACCTCTCTGTTGGATTTAATGGATGCGGATAGCATCCACAAAAACGGAACGATCATAATCGCGGTAATTATAAGCAGAATAAGATATATACCAACTTTTCCGGCAATCTTATTTCTTTTTCTCGATTTAAATTTTTTTACTGAAACACTACTTCCCATTACGGTTCCTCCTTTTTGGTTTATTTTATTCCCCCAGCTTTTTTTCATACCGGAACTGTATCAGCGTAACGATAAGCACCAATACGAACAATACCATCGCGATAGCGCTGGAATATCCCAAATCCCAATAATTGAATGCATTCTGATAAATGTAATAAACAAGGACCGTGGAAGAAATGCTCAGCTTTCCATCTCCGCCTCCGGCCAGCATAATTGCAATATCATATACCTTGAAGCAATTGATGGTTAGCATCACCACAACAAAAAATGTGGTGGCACGAAGCTGCGGCCATGTGATAAACTTGAACTTCTGCCATGTATTGGCACCGTCCAGACTGCCCGCTTCGTATAATTCGGCAGAAATACCCTGAAGTCCTGCCAGATAGATTACCATATAATAACCCATGTATTTCCACACACTGAATAATATTAAGGTAAGGAGTATAAGACTTCCGCTGAACCACTTGGGCAGATTATCCTGCGGCACTCCAAATACGTTTAACAGCAGATAATTTACCGGCCCTTTCGACGGGTGAAAAATCATGCTCCATACCGCTGTTATTGCCACTAAGGATGCTACATAAGGGAAAAATGCCACTGTTCGGAAGAATCCCCTCGCTCTGATTTTTTGATTCAGCACGATAGCCAGAGCTAACGAGGCTATCATCGTAAGAGGTACCGTTCCTATAACGTAAATGATCGTGTTTTTAAGCGCCGCCACAAAAAAAGTATCTCCAGTGAGCCTTTTGAAATTATCCAGGGCAGCGAATTCAATCGTGTTGTTTCCGTCCCATTTCATGAAGGCGAGCAAAAAGGCGAATACGATAGGAACGAGAGTAAATACGGCAAATCCTATAAAATTGGGCGCAATAAACGAGTAGGCTACCAAGTCTCTTTTCGCTTCTCTGCTTATCCTTCTGTTATTTCTGATTGCCGTGGCCTTACGCTGCACGCTCTCTCTTTTGGCAATCAGCTTTTGTTTTTTCTTCATATCCATTTCGATACGAATCTGCTTCATCAAATCCGAGGACTCCACTTCCAGCTTTTTCATCCGGGCTGTCTTTTTTGCGTCCATTTAAATAACCTCTTTCTGATAGTTCGGGGCCGGTATTTACCAGCCCCGGAATTGTCATATTTACTTAAGGATTACTGTCCTAAAATTTTTCCGACTTCATCATTCATCGCTGCGATACCTTCGTCAACGGTCATTTCGCGATTCATGATGGATTTGTGATATGTATCGAGAATATCGTTAACTGCGGATACATTTTCTGCATAAGGAACTTCCAGATATAAGTTAGATACATTAAGAGCTTCTTTGCTCGCATCGTCTTGCGGGAATCCGTCAAGGCCGGAAATAATGCCTGCAACTTCATCGTTCATAAGTGCGGGGAAGTTGCCTGTTTCAGCCATAACTTTCGCACCTTCCGCACTGGATACCCAGTTTACGAAATCAAATGCTGCCTGTTTCTGATCGGATACGCTTGTTACTGCCAGACCCGTAATCGTACCGAGTGTGGAACCCGCTTCTACGCCTTCTGCGTGAGGATATTTTACCATACCCCAGTTGCCGCAAAGAGAAGCATCATACTCGCCGCTGGCAATATTGGACATCAAAGTAGATATAAACCATGAACCCATATTCATCATCGCTACATCTCCGCCTGAAAATGCTGCGGAATAGTGTAAGCCTTCTGCACTCAGATCAGCATAATTCCTGCAGATCTGGTCATCTTCCTGCTTCAGGACCATTTCATAATACGGTTTAAAGAAATCATAGTTTCCATCCAGGATGGTATGCTGTCCGTCAAGCACGCCGAACAACTGGACAGCACTTCTCCATGTATGATAATGTGTACCGTAAATCTGAGAACCGAAGGTAGGGTCTGCTACCTGTCTTGCCAGAGCATCGTATTCATCGAAGGTCATATCGTTTGTAGGATAATCAACACCCGCTGCATCAAAAATGTCCTTATTGTAGAAAACTACCCAGAAGTCATTTCTGAAGGGAAGCTCATAAAGGCTTCCGTCTACCGTAACCTGCTTATCAACGCCGCCGTACTGGCTAAGATCGATGCCTGCCGCGGAAATGTAGCTGTCAAGAGGTTCCAGCGTATTTTTGGAAACCAAGGTCGCATAACCGGGAACATCCTTGATCGTAACTACGTCGAAATCAGAACCGCTACCGGATAATTCCGTCGCAAGTACTGTCATGTAATCCGTAGATCCTAAATCTACCATTTCAACTGTAACGTTAGGATTAGCCGTTTCATACGCTTCCTTCAGCGCTTCCCAGTAAGGCGTAATGTCTTTATCCCATATCGCCCACTTAAGTGTAACGGGCCCCGCCGTATCCGCCTCTCCGGTATCCTCTGCCTCCGCTGCTTCCTCAGCCGCCGGTGTCTCCGCAGCCGTACTTTCCGTCTCCGTCGTAGCTGCCGGCGTATCTGCTGCCGCAGAACCGCATCCGGCGAACAAGGTTGCCATCATTGTTGTTGCAAGAAAAATTCCTAAAAGCCTTTTTTTCATGAATAGATTCCTCCCTTTTCACGATAATTAATTTAATAGTAGCAAACATACCCTTAAGGTTATTAACCCGATGGGCTAATGTGGTTTAAGTATATAAATTATTTGTTTTATTTTACATGAAAAATTTCTTTATTTCATTCATAATTCATTCTTAATTCTCGATCATCCGGAAAAAAAGCTTCACTTTTTTTGATTAAGATGCACTATTTTTTCTACTTTGTCGTTTTATTGGTTTTTCCTTTTCAACAAAACTTCGGTTGTGCTAGAATACATTCAAAGACATCGTATTGCACAGTTCAGCGTAAAGGTCTCTTAGATTGGGAAGGGGGAACAATATGATTCCTGCAAGATATAAACTGAGCAAATACCTTCATACAATACGTGCACGTATTTTGCTTAGCACCGTCATGTTAATCGTCATTATAAGCATTATCATAACCTCTATCAGCTATTTCGTGGTTTCTACCAGCCTACAGAAGAATTTAATCCAAACTTCAGAGACTAAGCTGGCCTTTTTATGCTCGTCCATAGATGCTAACATAGGCAACGTTATTGGCTTCATCCGCTCCTGTCAGATCAGCAGTAAAATCAAAAACTTCGCTGCGGAAGCGGATACGGGCAGCAACAGCATTAAACGGGAGGCCCACGATTTTATCATGGAAACCTACGCGGCCAATGCCGCTCTTCCTTCTTCGCTCATTCGTCTCGTAATCATCGGCAAGGAAAGAAGCGACATCGTACAAGTGGTGGAATCTCCTTATTCCACCGTAGCGGTTTCCGCCAATGCCATTTTATCTCTTTCTTATTTCGATACACTTCACTCCAATCCGGGGGAGGTATCCACAGGAATATTAATGGACCCCTTTTTTACTACGAAGCAGGTCCCCATGATTCCTTTTGTCCATACCATCGATCATCCTTATGAAGCCGGCGAACTTGGATATATTTATACGGAGATGTCCCTCTCCGTTATTACCAGCCCCATTAAGAACTATTTGTCGGAAACGGACAGCCGTTTTTTCTTTCAGATAGGAGATTACCTCTATGAGTATAGCGACCATACACTGGTTCCCGCTTCGATCCAGTTCGAATTAGAAGAAGATTTGTCTGATATCTCTCTAAGCAGCGATACCGTCATACAAAAGGTCTATAATCCGGAAAGTAAAGGTTATTCCATTATGATAACACGCCCTCTCGGCACCAAGGGCTGGTATGTGACCGAGTGCCTGGACCAAACAGTACTGTCCCAAAACATTTACCGTACGTTTTTCTTAATAGCTTTGATCATTCTTACTTCCGCCAGCATAATCGGAATCCTTCTTTCCTGGTTCTTGTCCAAAACGGTAAATGTTCCGGTCCATAAACTTCAGGAAAGGATGAAGAGAATCGCAGGCGGCGATTTCGAAAGAGACCCTTCAACGGAGTGGGAGCATGAACTGGGTGACATCGGTAAGAATATCAACGACTTGTCAGAAAATGTACAATTGCTGATAAATCAAAGAATAGCAGATGAGCGGCAGAAGAAGGATTATGAATATAAAATGCTGCAAAGTCAGATTAATCCCCATTTTATATACAATACACTCAATTCCATTAAATGGATGGCTACTATTCAGAATGCCTCGGGTATCGCCGAGATGACCACATCTCTTTCCCGTCTGTTGAAGGACATTGCCAAAGGGACTACCAATCTCGTTACCTTAGAGCATGAAATTTCTTTAATCAATGATTATTTTACCATACAGCAATACCGTTACGGCGGTACTATCACACTTCATTATAATATTGAAGACGAAGCCTTAACCTCTTGCAGGATATTGAAGTTCACTTTACAGCCTATTGTGGAGAATTCCATTTTTCATGGTATTGAGCCGAAAGGAAACGCAGGAAGCATCGAAATTCATATCTACCGGGATGAGGCTTATGACGTACATATCGATATTACCGACGACGGAGTAGGCATGACGCCGGAGGTGGCCGCTCATCTTCTTGATACGGAGATTCCGGCGGAATCCTCGTTCTTTAAGGAATTCGGCATCAGCAACGTTCACAAGCGTTTGCAATATGAATTCGGCGATAAATACGGACTATCCGCGAAAAGCAAAATAGGTGAATTCACAACTATTTCTATATTGCTGCCGTTCCAATTAGAGCCTTGCGATTCGAAGGATTCAGAATCTCAGACCCAGGGGGGGATCTCATGATTAATTTACTTATAGCCGATGATGAGCCGTTGGTGCAGGCGGGCATCAAATCCATGCTGAACTGGGAGGATTACGATATAAATATTATAGGAACAGCGACCAATGGCGCCGTCGCTTACAATATGATAAAGGAGCATTCTCCTGAAATAGTCATAACGGACATTAAGATGCCTCTCATGAGCGGTCTTGAACTGGCTAAGAAATGTTATGAAGAAGGAATGTCTCTGCCTGTATTTATCATCCTTACCAGCTACGAAGAATTCCAGTTCGTAAAGGAAGCCCTTACCTATCAGGTCGTCGATTACCTTGTAAAGCTGGAGCTGACTCCTGAGATTCTTGGAGAATCCTTAAAGCGCGCTATCGGAAAGATGTCCGAGCTGCAGAAAAAAATAAGCGGTACAGATACTTCTATCAGCAGTATTTACTTATTAAAGGAGCAGTTTTACACGAGGCTGGTTTTGAACCTGTTCGAATCTGAGCATCAATTTGAAACTCAATTCAATAACCTCAACATCGATTTCAATTACAAAGCCTTTGCCGCCTCTTATATCGAAATACAAAGTACGAAACTGCCTTCCATGTCCTCAGAAAAGAAACTTAACCTATACACCAGCAGCCTGCAAATTGTAAGGGAGCTTACGGCTAAATACATTCCCTGCCATGTTCTGTCACTGGATACGAAGCATTTTGCTATTATCTTCTTTTTGGATAAGTACACCGAAGAGTTTAAGGAGATTATCCGCAGCACCATAGAACAGGTCTCTTCCATGCTCTACAACTATTACAGTGTCACCATACTGGCCAGTATCGGAGCGGTGGTAAAAAAGCCAATTCAAATTGCTTCTTCCTTTCAGGATGCTAAGCAGATATTTTCACAGCTGACACCGGAGCAGCCTCTTCTTTTTGCAGAGGATACTCCTTACGACAAGCCTCTTAGAAATGTTTTCAATATGTCTTTATTCAAAGAGGACATACGAAAGGCCTATGCCGAATTCGACGAAAAGGCCCTTTATGCTATTTTTACTTCTATCATGGAGCTGTTCCAGAATCGGCCCGCCCACTACGTACAAGCCCTGGACGCTGCCGGGAATATTTTATATCTGTCCCTTTCCCTTTTGAATAACGGCGAACAGATAGTATCGGAAATATTCAAAAATAAAAGCAACGGCTATCGTTCTCTTTACGAGCTTACCAATGTGGAACAGATATTGGCTTGGCTGACCATATTCCGTGACGGGCTGTGCGAAAGCTTCGCTACCCACAACAAGGATTATAAGAACCATATCGTTATCAACGTGAAAAAGTATATAACTGAACATGTAGAGGAAAAGCTAACCTTAAATAAAGTGGCCGAGGTTTTTAATATAAGCCCAAACTATTTAAGCGTCCTTTTTTCCAAATACAATGATTTAGGATTTACCGATTACATCAATCAGAGTAAAATCGACTCCGCAAAAAAGATGATGACAAATGGTGATCTTAAGATATATGAAATATCTGATGTCCTCGGTTTTGAAAGTGCATTTTATTTCAGCCGCGTGTTTAAAAAGGTAACCGGAGTCTCTCCCAGGGATTATATGAGCCAAATTATATAAATACTAAATAAGAAAGTGACGATTGGTCTTTTGTTCTAGAAAGGAATGGTTATCCGTATGTTTTTTGAATTTGCTAAGGAGTACAAGCAATCACTTATTCCCTTTACCCCCTTTGCCCCCATTACCAACAGGGAGGCTTGGAATGCTTTGGATATGCAGTGGCGGAAGGAATCAATCAGACTGGGTGAAAAATACCTGGGATTTTCCTTTCCTTATATCTCAGCCTCTGATTTCATGGATTTTTTGAAGACAGGAAACAGGGTCCGTTTCGAGTCCAAATCCTTCTCTAAGCGTTTGGCTCTCAGTGCGTTGATACTTGCGGAATGTACGGAAAATGAAGGGAGGTTCATGCAAGATATTATAAACGGTATTTTTTCTATTTGCGAGGAAAGTGCATGGCAGCTTCCGGCACACAATTCCTATATCCGCGACTGCGAACAGCTTCCTCTCCCCGATGCGACATCTCCCGTATTGGACCTGTTTGCCTGCGAGACAGGTGCAGTTTTGGCTGCTGCCTATTATCTGATGAAGAACCCTCTGGATGAAATCAGCCCCTTCATAACGAAAAGGATTCTCTCGGAGCTTAAGCACCGCATCTTTACCCCTTATCTAAACGTCCATTTCTGGTGGATGGGCAACGGAATTGAGCCGATGAATAACTGGACGATCTGGTGCACGCAGAATGTCCTGCTTTCCGTTTTCTTAACGGATAAGAATGAGGATATCAGACACGACGTTTTTCTGAAGGCTTGTGAAAGCACCGATCACTTTCTTGCCGAATACGAAGAGGACGGCTGTTGTGACGAAGGCGCTCAATACTACCGCCATGCCGGTCTTTGCCTGTTCAATACCATGGAAATACTAAATGCAATAACGAAAGGTCACTTCGCACCCCTCTATGAGGATACGAAAATCCAAAATATTGCTTCCTACATACTGAACGTTCATATCGATGATAAATATTATGTGAACTTTGCGGATTGCTCTCCGGCCGCAGGACGCGCAGGAGTACGGGAATATTTATTTGCCAGGCGGACCGGCAATAAGGTGATGGAGCAGTTTGCCGCTGACGATTTCAAGAAGGACCTGCCTGCATCTTTCCTTCTGTCTTCGGAAAATAATCTGTACTATCGTTTGCAGAACGCATTTACCGCTGCGGAGATAAAGGCTTGTGATACCAGCTTTCCGCTTCCCCGCCGGGATATTTTTTATCCCAGTACAGGTCTCTTTATTGCAAGGGACGAACGGCTTTTCCTTGCCGTAAAAGCCGGAGATAACGGAGACAGCCATAACCATAACGATACCGGAAGCTTTACCGTATACAAAGACGGCAGGCCCATGTTCATCGACATCGGAGTGGAAAGCTATACAAAGAAAACCTTCTCATCCCGGCGTTACGAAATATGGACCATGCAGTCAGCCTATCACAACCTTCCTACGGTGAACGGCTTTATGCAAAAGGACGGGGCCGAATATAAGGCAAAGGATGTGATCTGCCGAATGGAAAAAGATATATGCGATATCGAAATGGATATCTCCGGGGCTTATCCTATGGAATGTAACCTTCTTTTCTATAAACGGCGTGCAGCCTTATACAAGGGCAAATATATCGCTATTGAGGACAGCTTTTCTGCCCCTGCTTCTCAGGTCGTTATCAGCCTTATGTCCTATGAAAAGCCTGTAGTCAGTCATTCATCCGGCGGGAGCAGTGTCACTGTTTCCATAGGTACTTTGGGGAAGATACAGATAGAGGGCGGAAATATTTATAATATAGAAGAAATTCCAATAACCGACCCTCGCCTGGCGGTTGTCTGGGAGCACGAAATCTACCGCATTTTGGTCATACCGGATAAAGGTAAATTGAAAATGTTGATTTCATAAAGTACATTAAGGTATACAAAAGGAGGAAGCAGTGAAAAAGATCAAGGAAATAAAGAAGATTAAATTGTTCAGAAGATACGGTATCATAAAGCAAATAAGCGTTGCCTTTATTATTCCCATTCTCTGTGTCATTCTCGTGGGTGTACTGGCTTACTCTCAGGCAGAAAAAGGCATAAGGGAAAAATATGAGGAATCATCTCTGGCTGCCATAAAAATGACCGACCAGTATATCGACCTGGGCCTGCAGCTGGGAGAAGCCGAAGCCTTGAAATATGCCAACGATGCCAACATGAATAAATATTATCTGGGTTTATACGAAGGGGACAACTCCAAAAAAATACAGACCATAGACAGTATGAAATCCGGCATGGAGACCGCTCGCACCACCAATAAGTTTATTCATGATATACATATCATCACTCAACCCGGTGTTATTATGCAGACTACAAAGGATATGAAAAAGGGAAGCGGCACTGGCTTTTACGATGAATTGGAGAGTGAGATTCAAAAAACCCACGGTCCCGGCATATTTTCCGCCTGGCTGGATTCCCATGCCCTCATCGATGAGAGACTGGGGACTAGCGCAGAGGACTATCTTCTTTCCTACTACTGCGCTTCTAACAATTCAAAGGCGGGGGTTGTTGTGGATATAAGCAAAAGTACGATTCTGGACATTCTCGATAAAACGGATATTGGTGCAGGCAGTACAATAGGGCTCATAACAGGCGGCGGCAGAGAAGTAGTTACCGGCAGCGAGCTGGAATTTTCTTTAATGAACATGGAATTTTATAAGCAATTTCAGGACTCTGATGAAACGCAGACTATCGGCTATATAAAGGAAGGCGGTATGAACTATCTTCTTCTTGCTTCCAAAAGCAACATCGCAGGTATCGTTGTATATGCTTTAATACCCAGAAATATTGTGACCCAAAAGGCGGACAGCATCAAAACCATTACCATTCTTCTCGTTATTTTATCCTGTATCATCGCAAGCGTTCTTGCAGCTTTGATTTCTACAAAGATCAGCAGGAGAATGAAGCTTATTATGGCTGGCCTGAACAAGTCTTCTTCCGGTGACCTTACGGCCGAGATAAGAATACGGGGAAATGACGAATTCAGCAGCATCGGGCAGAGCGTCACACAAATGTTAGATCATATGCGCATTCTGGTTCACGACTTCAAAGAGAGCGTTTCCCGGGTATCGGAAACCTCAGGCGAAGTGAAAAATACTTCTGACACGGTAAACAGCCATTCCGGAGACATCAATCATGCCATCGAAGAAATTCGCCAGGGAATCGAAAACCAACGGGAAAATGCCAATGAGTGCCAGCAGAAAATGGATCTGCTGTCCGGAGAGATAAAGACGGTATTGCAGGAAATAAAGAAGATTGAAACCTTCGCCTCTTCCAGCCATGAAATGATTAAATCGGGAGTATTGCAAATGAATTCTTTATCTCAAAGTTCGGATTCCACCTCGCAGGTTACGGCGAAGGTCATCGACAACATTTCCTATTTGTCGCAGAAAGCAAAATCCATCGAAGCATTTATCGGCATTATCAACGATATTTCGGAACAAACCACGCTCCTTTCCTTAAACGCCTCCATTGAGGCGGCCCGCGCAGGTGCCGCAGGCCGCAGTTTCTCAGTGGTCGCAGAAGAAATACGCAAGCTCGCTGACAACTCCCTGCACGCGGCGGAGCAAATTCAAAATACGGTAAATGACATTATGGTTCAAATGCAGGAGACTACGGGAAACGCACAGGAGGCGAAGGAAATTGTTAGCGAGCAGGAGAAGGGTGTAAAAGATATGTCTGCCATTTTCGACAAGCTAAGCCTCGGAATGGCGGAACTCATCATGAGTGTAGATGAAATAAGCCAGAACGTGGAAAGCGTAAACGCCGGGCGCCATGCGACTAAACTAGCCGTTGGAAGAATCACCGAAGTCACCGAAGCCACCTCCAACTTTGCCGCCAAGGTCGGTGTACTGGCGGATGAGCTTCTGATAAATGCGGAGAAAATGGACTCTATATCTCAGAACCTGATGGAGGATATGGGTACGCTGGAAAAGAAAATGGAACATTTTGTGGTGGAATGAAATGATTTCGTTATTGTTCACACAGTAGCTTAACACTTGCTGTTAAGCTACGTAAGAACGTGATTCAAGAGATGATTTCTGCTTCGCGTAGCGAATTTACATGCAAAAAGTTTGCATTGCAGAACATCATGCGTTACTGTGAATGGAGTGAACAGTAACATAAATTGTGATCGGGTTTAACAACATATAGTAAATAATATTTACAAAACTAAATTAGTAATGTATAATTACCAAGATAATAAGGGGTTTCCTATACGATGTTGTTTGCAAGCACTTTCGTTGGGAAGCTCTTTTAATATGGTGAGGGAGAAACTTAATGAAATGAAGAAAACACTTGTTATTTTAACAAAATACTTATCCAGCCTTGGTCCCCGCAGAATTCTCTGCATGTTTGTAGGCAATGCTTTTCTTGGTATGGGAATCGCTTTTTACCGTCATGCGGCATTGGGCAATGACCCTTTTTCTGCGATGACACTATCCTTATCTATGAATATTCCTTTAAATTATGGAACTTTTCTTTTGTTATTTAACTTGTTTCTTTTCAGCTTTCAGTTCTTTTTCGGTAAAAGATATATTGGAATCGGAACTCTGGTAAATTGGACTCTGATCGGCTATATAGCAGATCTATTCATGTATTTGGATACCCGTTACATTACACTCCCCGATACATATCCAATCCGGCTGATCGCTCTGCTTTTTGCTATTCTTATAACGGCAATGGGTGTATCCCTCTATCAAACTTCAGCCTCCGGCATCTCTCCCTATGATTATCTTTCGCTTGGGCTATCAGAACAAACTCATATACCTTATCTTTTCTGCCGTATTGCCTGTGATGGAACCGCAGTAATCATAGCCTTCATAGCCGGCGGATTTGTTGGTATCGGAACGCTCCTTACTGTTTTGATGCTTGGACCTTCCATACAGTTTTTTACAAAGACTGTTTCAAAGAAATTATTAGTATAGTATGACCCAAAGTCTTCCGGCTATAAGTAAGGCATGGAGTTGATGGAAATGTTGTAAATACTAAACATGCCCCTTATAATGGTAACTGGAGCTATGCAAAGCTTGAAATTATAGCTAAAACAAAAGAAAAGGGAAGGGTGCAGATCATGAAAGAATTTACATCTAACATGGAAGCGATTCAGTATTGCATTACAAATAAGTATTTTTCTCTTGCACATCTTTACAGCGATGAAAAACCGCTGGACATGCACATTCACGATTGTTACGAAATTTATTATTCCATATCCGGAGGTAAACAGTTCTTAATCGATAATCGGTTTTATACGATTGAACCGGGAGATATTTTCTTTATTAACCAGTATGAAAGTCATCATTTGACACAGATAGATGCACGCATTCATGAAAGGATCGTCCTCTCCATTCATCCCGATTATTTAAGCCGTATTTCGTCTGAGACAACTGACTTAACTCATTGTTTTACTCACAGAAATGCCGATTATCCTCATAAATTTCACCTCGATTCCGATTTGAGCAAGCGATTTATTTACCTGATACATAAAATAGCGGAAGCCGAAGGCTTCGGCATGGACTTGACGGAGCGTTCGGCTCTTACTGAACTTATGGTGTTTTTAAATAAGTTTTTTAATGAATCCTGCCACCGCAAATATAAGGAAGCAGTCACAACGAATCATGCTCAGGTGGATGATATCCTTTCCTACATCAATCAGCATATTTCTGAGAATTTGACACTTGAAATGCTGTCGGAAAACTTTTACTTAAGCGGTTCTTACTTATGCCGTATCTTCAAGTCCACCACCGGAACTACGATCAACAAATATATTACCGCGAGAAGAATTACCATCGCAAAGTCTCTGCTAAATGAAGGACTTTCTGTAACGGAGACTTGTGAAAAGTGCGGTTTTAACGACTATAGTAACTTTTTAAAATCCTTTACTAAGGCAGTAGGCATATCTCCGAAGAAATATGCCCGGTTTAACTCCTGATGAAGCACCCCGATTATACTAACATGTAAATCCGAACCTTATAAATTAAAATACGCCTTTGCATTATTATAACAAATATTTTCAATCATCTCGCCCAAATAATGCATATCCTTCGGATACTCCCCGTTTTCGACCAGGGCTCCGATCCTATTACAAAGAATTCGGCGAAAATATTCGTGTCTTGGGAAGGACAGGAAGCTTCTGGAATCGGTCAGCATTCCGATAAAGGTAGAAATCAGTCCGACATCCGACAAGGCGTTCATCTGCCTTTCCATACCGTTCTTGTGATCACAGAACCACCATGCGCTGCCGAGCTGTATTTTTCCTCTGATTCCGTGAGTATTGCTCTGAAAGTTACCGGCCATGGATGCGAGCATTTCAGCATCCTTGGGATTCAAGTAATAGAGAATGGTCTTGGGAAGTTCCTCCGTTTGATCCATGTCATCCAAAAGGGCGGACAATTGAGGGGCATAATTGAAATCGTTCAGACTGTCAAAGCCGGTATCCGGCCCGAGTTTTTTCAGCATTCTTGTGGAATTGCTGCGAATCGCTCCGATGTGGAGCTGCATGACGAGATTGCGGCGGGCATATTCCCGGCCAAGCTCTGTCAGCAGAAAACCGCGGTACTTGGCTACTTCCTCCGAAGACAAAGATGCTCCTGCCATACGTTTCTTATAAATAATATTTCCTTCTTCATAATCGGACGGCATGTAAAAGCTGCCCTCCAGACTATGATCCGTTACACGGCATCCGGCCCCAATAAAATAATCCAGCCTTTTTTTCAGCGCCGAAATCACATCCGCCAGGGAAGAGATATTAAGTCCGGTCTTCTCCTCTATCCGTCTTATATAAGAAGGAAAATCTGCTTTTTCTATGCCTAAAGCCTTTTCCGGGCGGAAGGTTGGAAGTACTCTGATGCTGAAATCTTCTCCCGCCATACTTTTATGCCATTCCAAATCGTCCGCAGGGTCATCTGTAGTACACAGTACCTCAACGTTCTGCATCCTTAACAGATTGCGGTTGGAATATTCCCTGGTTTTCAGCTTCTCATTACAGGCATCCCATATATCTCCGGCAAAATCAGGAGTGAGGACCGTATCGATGCCAAAGTATCGTTTAAGCTCCAGGTGAGTCCAATGGTACAACGGATTGCCTATGCAGTTTTGTACGGTATAGGACCACACTACAAACTTCTCCAGAGGTTCTCTGTTACCGGTTATCAGCTCTTCCGGAACACCGGCAGCGCGCATAACCCGCCATTTGTAATGGTCACCGCCAAGCCATACCTCGGTCATATTGTTATAGCAGGAATCCTCATAGATATTCCGGGGATTCAGATGATTGTGAAAATCAATAATCGGCATCTTTTCCGCATGCTGATGATATAGCTCCCTTGCAGTGGCGGTGCCGAGCATAAAATCTTCATGAATAAATGATTCCATAAACAGAGGCTCCTTTCAAATCGCCTATAACCTATACATACTTTTCCAGTGTTTTTCTTACGGCTCCGGGCCCGGCAAGCATCTCCCGGAAATAGATACACACAAGGGGCGCAAGGCCTGCATCGTATAAATTTACTCCGAAAATGTTCTTATTCTCTAAAACAGGTCTTATTCTCTTCTCTATTTTTTCTTCCGTGTTATCGTCACAACCAAGGCTCAGCCCAACCATACGCGGGAGAAGATCATCCAGAAGAGGATCTGGGCTGAGTTCGAAAGGAGTTCCGTCGTCATCGATACTCATAAGATAACGGAGCCATCCTGCGAATACCAAGGGAATCCTCTTCAGATCGGAAACATTAAGCTGAGGAGAAGCAATATATGCCTTAACGGTTTCGCCGAAACGGATAGCAAGCTTCTGGGAAGTATCTGTTGCGATGCGCTGCGGAGTATCCGGCATGAACGGATTGGGAATACGCACGTTTAAAACGGTATCGATAAACTGCTTCGGGTCAAGAATGCCGGGATCGATTACTACGGGAAGCCCTTCCTCGTATCCGATCTCCTCTACCAGTCTGCGCAGAACATCGTCCTTCATTTCCTTCGAAATCAAATCATAACCGAGTACGCAGCCGAACACTGCAAGAGCCGTATGAAGCGGATTCAGGCAAGTGCAGACTTTCATTTTCTCCACCTTATCCACCGTTTCACGGTCGGTAAAAATAATACCGCCCTTTTCCAGCGGGGGCCGTCCGTTAGGGAAGTCATCTTCGATGACGAGATACTGACATTCTTCCGCATTTACGAAAGGAGCCACATAAGTATGTTTGTCAGTAATGACGGGTGCCGTCTCTTCCACCCCATCCTTTTTAAGAATCTCTTCTATGGAGGGGTCGGGTCTCGGCGTGATCTTATCTATCATAGTCCATGGGAAAGAAACCTTGCCGGAATTGCCTATATAGTCCTTAAAGCCTTTTTCTGTCAAACCGGACTCGCTCCATTTATCCGCAAACGCATAGACTGCCTCATAAAGGCGGTTGCCGTTATGGGAACAGTTATCCATACTGACCATAGCCACCGGTGTTGCTCCCGCCTGAAAACGTGTGTAAAGAAGGCTCGTGATTTTTCCAATATAGCTTTTTGGCTTTTCCGGTCCGTTCTCCATGTCTGCGGCTACGGAAGAGAGCGTATTTCCTTTGCCGTCCGTAAGGAGATATCCCTTTTCCGTAATGGTAAAGCTGACCATCTGTAAAGAAGTATTAGCGAAGATCTCTCGCAGGCGAAAGAAATCTTCATGGTTTTGCGTATCCGCACATAGGGATTCCACCACGCTTCCGACCACCGTTTTTTCTACGGAACCGTCAGCCTTCAGGGTGACGAGGATAGAAAGGTCGTCATGGGGATGATTCATCTTTTGTATGATTTCATAATCGAAGCCCTCGGCAACAATAAGCCCTTTATCCAAAATTCTTTCATTCAGAAGATTCTGAACAACATTTGCCTGAAAGGCACGGAAAATGTTGCCTGCACCGAAATGAATCCAATAAGGAGCAGACTTAGTCTTTTCTGCCACTGCTCTCCGGTCATAGAGCGGAATAGCATATCCTTTTTCAATCCACTCTTTTTCGTTATTCATAATAGTTTGATTTAATCTCACTTCCTGCTCTCCTCTTTCTCGATGGCTTCCCACAAGCCATTCAGATAGGCCGCTCCTAACGCACGGTCATACAGTCCGTATCCGGGCATTGCGACCTCTCCCCATATCATACGTCCATGGTCGGGACGGACAGGTCCGGTAAATTTAATATCATAGAGTGCCTTCATGATCTCGTACATATCGAAGGATCCGTCTCTGGAAAGATGAGCGGATTCTTCGAAATCATCAGGACTGTTGAATTTCAGATTACGTACATGGGCAAAATGTATCCTTCCCTCTAAAGCGCGAATCATGCCCGGAAGGTCATTTTCCAGATTGGTTCCATAGGAACCTGAGCAAAATGTCACCCCATTATGAGGATTATCTACCATTTTCACCATACGCAGGATGTTAGGCTGATTGATAATAATACGGGGAAGTCCGAACACGCTCCATGCAGGGTCATCGGGATGTATCGCCATGTTAATGTCATACTTGTCACAAACAGGCATAATTCTTTCGAGGAAATATTTCAGATTTTCAAATAGCCTCTCTCCGTCGATATTCTTGTACATTGCAAATAATTCTTTGATTTTCTTCATCCGCTCCGGTTCCCAGCCGGGCATGATCGCACCGCCTAAATCTCCTGCGATGGAGTCGAACATGTCCTCGGGATTTAATGCGTCTACAGCCGCCTGATTATAAGCGAGCACCGTAGAGCCATCAGGCCGCACACGGGCAAGTTCGGTACGGGTCCAGTCAAATACGGGCATAAAGTTGTAGCATACGAGATGAATGTCCTCCTTACCCAGATTCTCAAGTGTTTCAATATAATTATCAATATATTGGTCTCTTTCCTCTGTACCTGCTTTAATGGCTTCATGGATATTTACACTCTCGATTCCCGATATATGAAGGCCGGAGCCTTCTACTTCCTCTTTTAACGCACGAATCCTCTCCCTGCTCCATACTTCTCCCGGGGCTGTATCATATAATGTTGTGATGACTCCTGTTACTCCGGGTATTTGCCTGATTTGATTCAGCGTAACAGTGTCAAATTTTGAACCAAACCACCTTAATGTCATTTCCATAGTCAACAGTTCCTCTCTCTAACAATAGTTTGTTTATAAATTTCATTATAAATTGCGGGCAGGAAAAGTCTATTGACAGAGTTGCTGCTCATATTGTAAAAGTTGCGGTTTGGTGGTATACTGTAAGTATGAAAAAGAATTTAAGAGCTGAATTTACGAAAAGACAATACATGCTTTCCGAAGATTTCGAAATATATTATTATAACGATAGAAATCTTCCGCAGGGAAAAATTCATATGCATGGTTACCATGAATTCTATTTTTTTCTGGAGGGAGATGTGTCCATCCGGATCGAGGATCAGATCTGGGAACTGAGGCCGGGCGACATCGTATTAATTCCCCCCAGGACATATCATCAGGCGGTGATACATGATTCGGGCAGGCCTTACAGAAGGTTTGTTCTTTGGATCAGCGAAGAATATTGCAATCAGCTTCGAGAACTGTCTGAGGATTACCTTTATTTCATGAAGCATGTATCGGATACAGGAGAATACATTATCCACAACGATGTCATCGCTTTTAATACGATTCAGGCAAAGGTGTTCGGGCTTCTGGAGGAGATTCATGGGCAGCGGTTCGGAAAGAATGTCCGAATTGCGCTAGGCATCAACGGTCTAATCATACATCTGAACCGGATAATATATGATCAAAGACATATAAAATACTCGGAGGATGGGAATAATTTATATCAGAATCTGATCTATTACATTGAAGAGCACTTGGAGGAGGTACTTACGCTGGATGTAATTGCAAATGAATTTTTCGTGAGCAAGTATCATATTTCCCATATTTTCAAAGACAGCATGGGAATATCCGTCCATCAGTATATTCTCAAAAAGAGGCTGTTTGCCTGTAAGGAAGCACTGCTAGGAAATGCTAATATCAGCGAAGTATACCAGTCCTTTGGTTTCAAGGACTATTCTAGTTTTTACAGAGCATTTAAAAAGGAGTTCGGGGTTTCGCCAAAAGAATTCAAAGATACGAAATTTGAGCTGAAAGCACAGTGTTTGGGTGCGTATAAAAAAGATAAAATACGTTAAATAAGGAGGCAGCAGATGAAAGAACAATCAAATAATACCAATAAAGCTAACCATCGCAATGATCCGGCAAAAACAATCGACGAATATATTGCCGCACAGCCGGAGAGCGTTCAGCCGCTTTTGCATCTGGTAAGGAATACGATTCGGACTGCAATTCCGGATGCAGAAGAACGAATATCATGGCAAATGCCCACATATTGGAACAAACACAATATCATCCATTTCGCATCGTTCAAAAATCATATCGGAATATATCCCGGCGAAAAAGCCATGGTACATTTCTTACCAAGACTTGCGGAATATAAAACAAGTAAAGGTGCATTGCAGCTTCCGCATAGCAAGCCGCTTCCGTTGGAGCTGATTGCCGAAATTGCTAAATGGAGCTATGAAATGGAGAAAAGCCTATATTAATTTAATCCCCATTCCATTTTTAATATAGGGAAGATACTTTAAATATGCCGAATCCACATGACCAATTACGTTTACCCTTTCATCCTGGGGTAAATCCTGTCTAGCTATTTCAACTTCTCCCTCGTATCTTAAATACTTACCATTGGAGATGCAAATACTTCCTTTTTTACGTTCAATACAGTTCTCCGGCTGAATTCTGTTTTTTAGCATCCGCGACTCCGTAGAACGGAAAATAAAGCCGCTGGAGTCAATGCGATCGTGATGAATCATATCGGAAATGAAATGATATTTTTCATTCAACTTTGCCTTTATCTCGATAGTATTCTGATTTAATGTCTCAATATTTTTCCATGCTTCTTCTGATATATCAACATCTCCGACCATAACCATATCGCATTTTGCATCAAAATACAGTTCCAGTATATGTAACATAATATCCTTCTTATTAAAACGATGTTCCTCTACTGTAGGCAATCCTGCATACAATGGCCCTCTCATTGTCATATCTCCACATACGAATGCCATTGTCTGAAGGCCTTCCATTTTTAAGTTTTCGTTAATCTCATGTACTCTTTCAATAGAAAGCCCTGTATATTCCTTTGGATAATAATTATGGCAGGCAATGAATTTTGACAAATCAGCTTTGGCATTTTTCCAGCCTTGTATGTCTTTTGCAGTGACTGTAGACGCATTTACCACAATTTGAAATACCTTTGACAGCCTTGCTATTTCTTCCGGCAAATATCCGTAATCCAGTCTTATTGATGTAATTCCCCAGGTTTCTAATTCTTCTATTGTATTACAAGACAGTTTTTTTACCGTCTCAGGACTGGCGTCTGCAATCAGTTGTATTCCAAACTCTTTACACTTTTCCAGAAGACTTTTGGTTCCTATTTCATAATCATCAACATCTTCTTCCGGAATTTGCAAAGACGTAAATGCATAAGAAATCTTCGCTGCTTTTGCTTTTTTTAAGATTTCTATATTCATATCCATGTTTGTACCTAAATAAATGGAAATTCCTATCTTCACTCTTTATTCTCCCTTATTGCCTTACGAATGCTTCCATGAGCGGACTTTAATATATCCTTTGCTTCATCTGCGGGCTTATTTAATAGAGACATTGTTATTGCCAATTTGGCACTTCCGTTAGCTTCTTTTAATAATCTCTTGGCCTTTTCTCTGTCAGATGAGGTTGCACTCATTACAATATTTTCTGTCCTGACCGCTAATTTTTCATTGGTATTTTGTAGATCGATCATTAAATTTTCGTATACTTTTCCAATTTTAACCATACTTCCTGTAGAAATCATATTCAGAATCATTTTTTGTGCAGTCCCTGCTTTTAATCTTGTAGAACCGGTCAGTATCTCCGGGCCGGTAACAGGCTCTATGGCTATATCTGCCTCTTTTCCTATGATGGAATCCTTATTACACGCTATGGCGGCTGTTTTACATCCTATGCTCGATGCATACTTTAATCCGTATAATACATAAGGGGTTCTGCCGCTTGCGGACAATCCAATCACCATATCTCTTGGTGACAGTCTCTGTTCTTTTAAATCTGCTTCCGCAAGTATCTTACTGTCCTCTGCCCCCTCCACCGCATGAAAAAGTGCCTCTCTTCCTCCTGCTATAATACCGGTCACCAATTCCTCTGACACCCCGAAGGTTGGCGGACATTCACTGGCGTCCAGAACTCCCAGACGCCCTGATGTTCCGGCACCGATATAAATCATCCGCCCCTGTTGGTCAAGTGTTTCCGCCGCCATATCAATGGCATCCGCAATCTGTGGTATCACTGCCCGAACCGCTTTTACCACATTTTCATCTTCTTTATTTGCGGCTGTAGCAATTTCCATAGAACTCATACTATCCAGATTCATCGTATCCATATTTCTTTTTTCTGTTGTATATACTGCCAAATTCAGCATTTCATTTATACCTTTCCAATTATGCCTTTTTCTTGCAAGATTTTGTATAATTCTATGAATTCCTCTGCCAGAATTCCAAATGCTTCCGCACTCATCAATTGATCTTCCGCATGCATCAAAAGCATTTGGTAACTTTCTATATCCAGCTCTTTGCATGCTGATTTCTGTATCAAATCCATGTGCACATGATGTCCTTCATTAAATTGGTCTTTTCCGCACTTTATTAATTCATTTGATTTATCAAAGTCCCCATGCCTAGCCTGTTCAATTGCTTCTATATAGCTGCTTCTGGCACTTCCGACATAAGAAATAATCTCAAATAAAATAGATTCAAAGTTTTCCATCCTCTATTCTCCCATAAGCTGTCTGGCCTGCATCAATGCACCTTTTCCATCGACCATTCCATAAATTCGCATGTCTATTGCTTCAATTATTTTTTCAGAATATTCTTTCTTCAGTTTATTAGTCATATATTTTACCTGTGGGCCTAATAAAACAATGTCTGCCTCAGGAATTACTGCCGATGCATCTGCTATAGGATATGCATTTATTTCACATGGATAATTATCTGCTTTTGCAGCGTCCCGCATACGGGATACCAGCAGACTTGTCGACATTCCTGCCACACATACCAAAACAATTTTTTTCATATTGCAAACCCGCCTTTCTTTTTCCCCTACTCATTATCGATTAATGCTCCATGCATATATGCTTTTACAAGTCCATGGCTTCCTGCTTCAATCGCTCTTACAGTCGCCATAGAATGATAATAGTCATAATATGGAACATCATTAACCTTACCGTTAAAGATCTTATAATGCTGTAATCCCTCAAACCAGGTTTTCATCTTTGATTCACTCATACTTACATATACAGTTGGAATAAATCCAGCCAAATCTTCACAATTCTCTCCATAATAAAGCTGTATCGGATTTCCTTCAGAATGAAGTATTCTTACCGCCTGCGTTACTGCCTCATAAGTATAATAGTGCCTGGGATGTAATGTTCCACGCGCATGAGTTATTACGCAATCTACTTTTTCCCTTCTTAAGTATTCCAATATTATATCCTTAAATTCTTCCACGACCGGCAATTCCGCCGATATGTAATCCATACTAAAGCTATCGCACCCCATAGCAGCAGCCACACTTTTATTCTCGTCGTTCAACGCGTCCTCATACGCCTTTTTCTCTTCCTCAGTTGCTGCCGGATCTGTAAGGCGCCCTTTCGTCACATGTACGAATGTACAGGCAGCTCCCTGCTCAGCGTATTTTATCATCATTGGTCCGCCCATAAGCTCTGCATCCAATGGATGTGCACCAACAGATACGATTCTATTGTATTTTGCCATTCCAATATTCCTCCTATATTTTTTTACGGTAGAGCTGGTATGTTCTATATGTACTCATTCCATGACGTTCATAGAATCTCATCGCCGCACCATGAGTCCATAAAAAATATGCGTAAAAAATTCCTCTTTTCTGCATTTCTCTCATCTGTAAATCAAACAAGATTCCTCCAATTCCTTTTGAGCGAATGGATTCTTTTACTCCGATAGGTCCAAATCTCGCATCATTGCCATCGATCTTCCGCATACAATATCCGATTACCTGATCTTCTATGCCTGTTGCGATCAGAATAGTATCTTCCGCTTCCCCATTACGAATTGCCTGTAGAATATTCCTTACCCAGCCGGCATCAAATTCAGCTTCAGCAAAAGCTAACAGTTTTTCCATATAGGAAATCGAATATTTATTGAAACTTATTCCTTCTCCTTTCAATCGTTCTATCATCTCTTGAGTTTTCTCCGGAATACTATAAGTAAATAAGTCCTTTTGCATACTTACGGCATCCAATCCTTTTACATAGCCATTTTGTTCAAAAAAAGACAGTGCCCTTTCATATTTCAGATCGACTCCTGGGGTAAAATAATTTGGACTATAAGCACATAGCGTGATTTCTTTTACCTTTTCTTTCTTCAAACGTTTTTCCTCTTCATTTAACAGCGCTTTTCCATATCCTTTTCCTTGATACTTAGTCAGAACAAACATAATACTGATCCAACCTCTGTTCTCCTCAAGACCTCGTGTCAAATATGGATATTTTCTTTTAATTCCCAGACAAAATCCTATCACCTTATCCTCTACAAGTAAAACGAGAGCTAAATCGGGATCAAAATTTTCATCCATTAAAATCTGCTGCAAAAATCTTTCTTCACTGATCGGATCAAAAATTAATGTCTCATTCCACCTAGTAACAAGCTGCTCCATATATTCCTGCTTATATGGCTTTATTTGATATTCTTCCATTATTTATCCTCGCCGTGTTCCGCTTCGTATTGTTCTTCTTCTTTTAAAATCTGCCTCTCCATTACTTTGAAAAAAGGTAGAAACATAAAGAAAATAATCGCAATGTTTATTAAAGTAATTATCGGAGCTACGATATTAAACCCACTGCCGATAAAGGAGGCCAATGGCGCAGGCATGGTCCACACGGTCATTGCAATAATGGGCGGAGTGATTCCTAATACTCCAAGAATGGCATTAAAAATGTAAAGCACAGTAAATCCGAGCACCCACGGAACAAACATAAGTGGGTTTAACACGATTGGCAATCCATACATAACCGGTTCTGCTATATTGAAAATAGTTCCGGGAAGAGATAACTTTCCTAATACTTTAAAACGTTTCACTTTACTCATACAGCAAAGAAGTGCTATCGGAAATACCGAACATCTTACATAAAAATTAATCCATTGCTCTGTAAACATAAATGGTATATCCTGATGTGCCGCAAATGCATTAATATTATCGGTTATCATAGTCGTCCAGATTGGCTGCATAACAGAAGAGACAATATTCGATCCATGTAATCCCACAAACCAAAGAATTCTATCCAAAACAAAACCAATTCCCTGTGCGACCGGCCCGCTTCCTCCTACTACCAGATATGCCGTCCCCTTATTTAACATACTCAGAAAATCAAAGGCCCCCAAACCTTGTCCAATCAAAGTACAAAATATAATAACCGCGCAAACCGGAATCATACCGGTAAATGCCGATGCTATCATCGGAGGTACTGCTTCAGGCATCTTAATCGTAATCTTTCTTCCAATCAGGAATCTGTAAATCTCTACTGCGAAAATACTGATCAATAATCCTCCAAATAAGCTGGGAGAGCCCAGGATATATGCCGGCCAGTCAAAATTTTCACTGAGTTTTGAAAAATCAATAAAGCTGAGAAATGCTATCATAGCCACGACTGCAGATGTTACCGCAGTAACATTGGAATCTTTCTTGCTATAATAATCTCCGAGGAAGTAACCATTCAGCATAGCCGCAATCAATGCCAGCAGGTTGATTGTCACGAAAACAATCTGAAGAAGCCACGGCCTGCACGGAGTAATCACACTATCAATCGCCTGGGCAACACCAGGCATATTTAATCCGGTTCCCTCAGCGAACAATCCGCTCAGATTTAAAATAAGAGTTGCCGTCGCACCTAATACCATGTACGGCATCAATGTTATAAAAGTTCTCTGCAGCGCTTCAAGATACCGTACCTGTGACAGTCTCAACAGGGGTGGTGCAATCTTTTGCTCAATAAAATCTGTGGTTTTTTCCAATGCTGTTTTTTTTGCTTGCTTTTCCATATAGAATACCTTACCCTCTCTAAATTTTGCTTTTGTTTTATTTTTTTAATTATATTATACTTCTGACATCATTTCAATAAATTTCTCAATTATTTTGGTAAATTTACCAAAATTAATTTTTTTACAAAGAAACAGTCTTTTTATCAGGGAAGAAAACCGACGATATTATAATGAATTAAAGAATCGAAGGACATAATAACAAGGTGTTATCCATAGAAAAAACGATGCATTAGATTTTATGATATGTTATAATTTTCATAGTTATAATATTATTTCAATACATACGGAGAAATTATATGAACCCTATAGAGTTAATTAATTTACATGAATCAGAATTTACAAAATCGGATGAGAAAATAAAAACATATGTCATTAATAATCCGGACTATGTGTCATCCTATCCTATTATTAATGTTGCCGCTAAAGCAGGCGTGTCCAAATCTGCCCTGCTGCGTTTCTGCCAAAAGCTGGGGTATAATGGATATTCTGAATTTAAATATGAGGTTTCCAAATATCTCTTATCCGGTAATTTTAAAAATCCGACCGTTGTTAAATCTAATATGGATATCATTGAAAATTACTTGAGTTGTATACAAAAGATTCCAGACGGTATAAGTGAAGACAGGTTTATTTCTTTCGGCAACTATATTACCAACGCTTCCCGCATACGAATTTTCGGCCTTCATGAAAGCGGCCTTTCCGCCACCTATTTTACTTATCGTCTTTCCGCGCTGGGAATTGATTCCGAAGCAATAACCCATAGTGGTATCTTCAGTGAAAAAGCCTCTTTTTCTACTGCTTCTGATTTTCACATTTTTATATCTGTATCAGGCACTACCGATTGTATCACAGCGGCCGCCAAAACTTCTTTTGACCGCCATACTCCCTGTGCAATTATTACACAGAACAACAAAGCTAAATATTTCAATAAATATGATTGCTTTATCGCTATTCCCTCTCTTAATTTGGATAAAAACCAGTTGTTCCTTGATTCACAGGCAATTTTATTCATTACTATCGACCTGATTATTAATAAGTTATCTAAAATGCTCTGATTTTATTGCCTCGATAAACTTCATGGTCTTTTTTAGAAGCTTTTCCTTCTATATACAAAGAGGGGCTGCCAGAATGCAGCCCCTCTTGTTAATAGCTAATTAATAACCGAGCATAGATTTTGTATTATTAAAGATTTCGTTACACTGATCCGCGTAAGCAGCAGAGCCTAAGCTTTCGCATTCAGCAACGTAAGTATCCCACTGGGCTTCGATATCTGCCTGACCGGTGATGAATTTCAAGGTCCATGCCTTTACACTGTCTATCAAAGGTGTCTTAATTAAATCCATTTCTTCGGTCTCTTCTTCATTACCCATGATCGGAGGATCTACCGGACGTGCTTCCTTATATTCCACAACTCTGTTGGCGTAATCCTTTTCACCTTCTGTATACTTAGAAATCTTTAACCATGTAGGTCCGCCGTATGCGAATACGCCGCCCCCGAAGCCGAAGTCAGCATTTAACAGCTTCTCGGCATCCGGATTGATTCCATTGTATGTAATATCGGAATTCAGAGTGATCGTATCTCCGTCTCTCGTATAGGTTTCCCCTTCAACGCCCCATAAGCACAGGGTCTGACCTTCTTCAGAATACCATAACCAGTCGACGAAACGCAGCATTTTGATGAATCCTTCTTCGCCCAGATCATCGAGTGCATTCTGCGCGATCATGATGCCGTTTTCAAGTCTGGAGTTCTCGATCTGCATGTTACCTGCCGGCCCGCCGGGCTGAACAACCATATAAAGCTCTGCATCGTCTACCTGCATCTGCTGGGTGATATCTGCCAGGTTCTGATAGTTACCGTTAATTACGTAGGTTTCTCCTCTATAGAACTTGGAAAGAGCCGCATCGTCTTCCTGAGAGAAAGACTCGGGGTCCATAATCTTTTCATTCAACAATTTATTAAAGTAGGAAACGAATTCTTTGAAGTTATCTGTAGTTTCAGCAAAGTAGAATTGATTGTTATCCGTATCGAATTTCATGCCGTTTGCTATACCCCATCCGGAGGTCACACCATAGGACACGGCTGCTATATTCAAGGTGGACTCCCCTTTGTGACGATCGGAGAATACATAATCACTGCCCGTATATTCTTTTACCTTCTTAAGGGCCTCATAGAAGTCCTCATAGGTCCAGTTCTTTTCTAATTGTGTAACGTCTACGCCTGCTGCGTCAAATATATCTTTTCTGATGATGTAAGAATAACCTGCACCGGCATTTTCCCAAAGTCCGGGAAGAACGTAGTATTTGCCGTCGGACTTCATTTTCTGCTTTAAGTCGTCTACCATGTTCCAATCCTGAACACATTTCTGGTAATTGGGCATATACTGTACCCAATCGCTGATAGCTACTACCTGACCGCCGTTAACATATGCATTTTCTTCATAAGTCTTTGGAATAATATACGGTGAATCGCCTGAATTAACTAATACGGATTTTTTATCCTCATAATCACTTCTCGCAATTAATGTGAGGTCAAAGCTTACGTTAGTGAGTTCCTGGATTCTCGTCATGATTCTCCAATCATCCTTATAAGGATAATTCTCATGGTCCGAAAACATCATGGAATAGGTTACCGGTTCTTCAGAATGGAAGGTAACTCCGGCACCATATTCATAGCCTTCCGCTTCATCCTCCACTACATCCGTGGTAACCATATCCTCTACGGTTGAAGGTTCTGTCGTTGTTTCCTCGGAAGTAGTTTCTTCCGTCGTCTGCGTTCCTGCGCTCCCGCAGGCAGCAAGCGAAAGTGCCATAGCTGATGCGAGCACAATGGCAAGCACTTTCTTCATTTTCATAACTCATTTCCTCCTTTTAAATGTTAATTGGTTGCTTATTCAATCCAGAATATATCCTCTCTGGTTTAAATACGTTGTTATGTCTCCTAACCCTTGACAGATCCCATCATCATACCCTGCACAAAGTATTTCTGGATGAAAGGGTACACACAAATAATCGGTGCCGCTGTCAATACCATACAGGCTGACTTAACCGTAGCTGCTATCTGGCTGGACTCATCCAGACCGGCTCCTACTTCCTGTGTTCCCATGGCTCCCATAATGAGCTGCCTCAGGTAAAGAGCAATCGGCCATTTATCCTTGCTGTCCAGATAAAGGAAGGGGCTCCACCAGTTGTTCCAGATGCCTACAATGTAGAACAGGAACATTGTTGCTATAATTGGCTTGGATAAAGGAACAATGATTTTTATAAAAATTCCATACGCATTCATTCCGTCTACGGCTGCCGCTTCCTCTAATTCATCCGGCAGCCCTGCAAAAAAAGATTTCATCAATAAAACGTTATAAGCGCTGATCGCTCCCGGAATGACGATTGCCCACATGGTGTCCCGCATATGAAGCGCTTGTGCGACTAATACATAGTTAGGAATCATGCCGCCGGCAAAAAACATGGTAAATACTACAAAGGGCGTGAAAAATCTATTTAACACCAGCCTCTTCTTGGATAAGGGATATGCCAAAACAGCGGTTCCCACTAACGAAATCACAGTTCCCACTACAGAATAGAAAACCGTATTTCCGTAGTATACGAAGAAGTCCTGTTTTCCTAAAATAATACTGTAAGTTCTTGTGGTAAAATCTACGGGGAAAAATGATACTTTTCCTGCATAGATTGCCGCTTCCGAGCTAAAAGACTGCGCCAGCAGATAAAGGAAAGGGTATAAAGTAACAAATACGACAAACAGCATAATAAGAAGATTGAACACCTGAAATACGCGATATCCTTTCGATTCTTTTACTTTCATTTTCTTTCCTCCTTTCTACCACAAACTTGATTCTGTTAGTTTTTTCGATATTAGGTTGGCGCTGATTACCAGAACCAATCCTATGATTCCCTCGAATAAACCGACCGCCGTCGCATAGCTGAACTTTCCGCCCGTAATACCCATCCGGTATACGTAGGTTGCAATAACATCCGCCTTTTCGTAGGTGGAAGGCAAATACAGCAAGATAATCTTTTCGAAGTTGGAACCCATAATACCTCCAATATCCAGAATTAACAAGGTAGTGATCGTCGGAAGTATTCCGGGAATGGTAACATGAAGCGCCTGCTTAAAGCGTCCCGCTCCGTCGATTTTGGCTGCCTCATACAGCTCCGTATTGATGGCGGTCATTGCTGCCAGATAGAGGATAGTTCCCCAGCCGAGTCCCTGCCATACGCCGGAAATAATATAGATAGCCGGAAACCAGTCCGCTTCTTGAATGAAGGAAATCTTATCCAGTCCGAAGTTCGCCATTAAGGTATTGATCGGCCCGGTCAAGGACACGATTTCCTTGATCATGCCGGCAATAATGACCATAGAGATAAAGTGCGGAAGGTAAGATATCGTCTGTACGAATTTCTTCCATCTGATATTTCTTATTTCATTAAGAAGTAAAGCGAATATCAATGTAAGCGGGAATCGCACCACCAGATAGGAAACACTTAGCGTTAACGTATTCCTAAAGGCTCTCCAGAAGGAGGCGTCTCCCATAAACTGCAGGAAATATCTGAGGCCTACCCACTCCGTACCGAAGATATTAGTACCGCCCTTGTATTTACGAAAAGCGATAATATTGCCGAACATGGGCACATATTTGAAGATGATAAAATACAGAATCGGAATGAGCAGGAAGGTATATAACCTCCATTCCTTCTTCAAATGCTTTCTTAAGGAAATCTTTCCCAAATGTTGATTGTTTTCTTTTACTCTTGCCATTTCACTACCTCTTTCTTTGGGTGTTCTTCACCCATTCCAACCGATCGATCAGTAAATCTCTCTTCCCAGTTCATCCATAATACCTGATTTTCTGTAAAAATACGTATTAATCTGATCCCGCCACTCTTTGGAATGTTCCTCCTGATGCAGCAGCCTTTCATCGATTCTTTTGTATATCTTTTCCGGCAATCTGTCTTTTAAAGTTTCAAACTGTTTCCGCATTTGCGCTGCTTCGGCGGCTCCTTCGAAATGTGTGTCATAAATATGCTGAATCAAAGTCTTTCCGTTCTTTAAGCGATATGTATAAGGAACATGGTGGAAAAACAAGAGCAGCTCCTCCGGGCAAGTTTCCATATGGTTATATGCAGAAGCATTAGGCTCGTTGTAAAGCATTGCATATCCCGTTCCTTTATCGCTTCTGTCCACTCCCATACCTAAGTGATCCGCCCTATGGTAGGTTCCCCATCTGTCATATTCGTAGCCGTCTACACTGGGTCCGTAATGATGAGCCGGATTCACCATCCATCCGATTCCCAGAGGTGATGTATATTTCTCGTAAATACCGCGGGAATTTATTAGAATGAAAAGAAGGATTTGTTTTATCTCTTCGTCTTTCCCAAAGGTAAGATCGATCCATTCGGAGGCAATTTCCTCCGCCGTGAGCTCCGGCTCATAGGCGAGCCTTCCGAAACCATATAGGTTTGCTGCCGCTAAATCGTGCCCTGTCCAGTTTGCATCATTTCCCGTGTTAGCCACCGCTGCCATCCCGCAATTGGTATGGCCGAAAGTCCTGCCGGTTACAATATCGCAGACAGTATCCTTCTCCTTCGCCACATAAGTATGGAAATCCATTATTTCCTTAAACATGGGAATCAGATAGCAGACATGTCTCTGCTGTCCCGTATATTCCTGCGCGATCTGTACCTCCAGCATCTGGTTTGTTGCCTTTAAGCCGCCGAACAAGGGAAGCACAGGTTCTCTGACCTGAAAGTCCATGGGTCCGTTCTTTATCTGTAAGATGACATTATCCTTAAATTCTCCGTCGAGGGGCATAAAGTTGTCGTAACCCGATCTGGCTCTGTCCGTTTTCTTGTCCCGCCAGTCCTGCCTGCAGTTATATACAAAGCAGCGCCATATAATCAGTCCGCCGTAAGGCTCCGCCGCTTCCGCCAGCATATTGGCACCGTCCGCGTGGTTTCTCCCGTAGGTAAAGGGTCCGGGCCTTCCTTCCGAATCCGCCTTGATCAAAAACCCGCCCAGATTAGGAATTTTTGTAAATACCTCCGCCATCTTTTCCCTCCACCACTGCTTAATATCCTCCTGCAAGGGATCAGCACTGTCCAAACCGTCAAGCTCCATGGGGGCAGCATAATTCAGACTTAAGAAAAGCCTGATGCCATATCCGGCGAAACTTTCCGACAGTTCCTTTAATTTGTCGAAATATCTGTCGGTTATGAGACATGTGGCGTTGTCCTTCACGTTTACGTTATTGATTACCACAGCATTGATGGAGATGGATGCTAACAGCCTCGCATAGGTCTTGGTTCGTTCATTAACGATGATTTCGTTGTTTTCAAAGAAAAAGGAATTCCCCGAATAACCCCTTTCGATGCTTCCGTCCATATTATCCCAGTGATTCAGCATTCTTAACGGAGCCGCGGGCTCTTTGAAAACATTCAGCCCCTTTAAGGATTTCTCTCTCTGCATCTGCCTGATAAGGGCGAAGGCCCCGTATAAAATGCCCTTTCCATCGGAGGCTTCTATCATAATCCAGTTTTCGTTTTCATAAATATGATAACTCTCCGCCTTCATGCCGGGAACAATACACAGCTTAATTCTGTCTATTATTTCCGCTGACTCCGCATTTTTCTCTTCGGCATCATCGCCCATGGGAGTCTTATGTAGAACCGGTTTCGAACCGGTCATGACCTCCAGGGCCAGGAGCAGTTCTTCCGCTCCATGGGTGGCGGTTGGATTATCACAGTCTGCATATATATGGCGGATTCCGCAAATTTCCTTATTGTTTTCTTTTTTTACATATGTCAGCCATAATTGTTCAAAATTCATATTAATATCCATCCCTTTTTCTTATTCCGCTTTTACCTTCAATACTGCTATCTTCTTGCCGGTAAGAGCTTCACTTCGTTTCTCCGGCTGGGTTCCTCCAATAGATACGAGATATTCGCCCTTCTCCACTCCGGACACGCCGTTTTCATCATAGAGGGCAAACGCTCCTATCGGAAGACTTACGGTGATTTCCTTGCTTTCCCCTGGCTGCAGCGTTATCTTCCTGACTCCTTTTAGTTGAGCGCACGGCGTCCCTTCTCTCAGGGCCTTCACATAGACTTCTACCGTTTCCGTTCCTTCCCTGCTCCCGGTATTGGTAACCGTAGCCTTCACGCTGACTCCGTGCCTGTCAAGCACGCTTTTAGATACCCTTTCATTGCTGTATGTAAATTCCGTATAAGATAACCCGAATCCGAAGGGATACAGCGCTTCATTTACCATATAACGGTAGGTTCTTCCCTTCATTGCATAATCCAGGAAATCAGGAAGTTCCTCTGTCGTTCTGTAGAAGGTTATGGGAAGTTTTCCCTCCGGGTTTCTATCGCCGAACAATATCTGAGCAATGGCCTTCCCTCCCTGAGCTCCGGGGTACCAGCCCTGGAGAATGGCAGGAATGTGTTCATCCGCCCATCCTACCGCCAGCGCACTCCCCGATAAGAGTACAAGGACTACCGGCTTTCCGCTGGCATAAGCGGTTTGTAGAACCTCCTGCTGCATTCCGGGAAGATCCAGATTCGGTTTATCACCGCTGGCATATTGATTTCCCTCATCGCCTTCTTCTCCCTCTAAGCCTGCATCCAAACCAAGACAAACAATTACGATATCGCTGGCGTCACAGACGCCCTTTACTTCTGAAATGCGGTCATTGTTTATTCCCAGTCCACTTATTTTGTCTTTATATAAATGGCAGCCTTCAGAGTACATTACCCTTACTTCTTCGCCTACATAGTCCTGAATTCCTTCCAGGACAGTATAATACCTGGAGGCCGTTCCTTCGTAATTTCCTACCAGTGCTCTTCTGTTATTGGCATTAGGTCCTATCACTCCGATAGTATTTATTTTGGACTTATCTAAGGGGAGCAGATTTTTCTCATTCTTCAGAAGCACTACACATTTTGCAGCAGTCTCCAGATTCAATTGCTGCATTTCCTTGGAATCCACCACGCTGTAAGGAATCTCATCGAAAGGATTCTTTCCCCTATCATCAAATACACCCAGTTTCATTCTTGCAGTAAAAAGGTTAACTACCGCTTCGTCGATTCTTTCCTCCTGCACCATCCCTTTGTTCACAGCATCCACTAGATAAATAAAAAGATTGCCGCAATTTAAATCACAGCCATTGTTCATCGCCATCGCTGCCGACTCTACCGGTCCTGAGGTCACTCCGTGCCCCTGATGGAAATCCTTGATTGCCCAGCAATCCGAAACCACGTGTCCTTGGAAGTTCCATTCACTTCTCAAAATATCCGTCAAAAGCTCTTTGCTTCCGCAGCAGGGTGCTCCGTTTGTTCTATTGTAGGCCCCCATGACCGCTTCCACCTTTCCTTCTTGTACACATGCTTTGAATGCGGGCAGGTAAGTTTCATACAGATCCTGCTTAGATACTACGGCGTTGAAGCTGTGCCTGATATCCTCCGGTCCGCTGTGAACTGCAAAATGCTTAGCGCAGGCTGCCGATTTCATATAGTTCTCATCATGTCCCTGAAGCCCTTGCGTGAACCGCACACCTAACCTGGATGTCAGATACGGGTCTTCTCCAAAAGTTTCATGACCTCTCCCCCATCTGGGATCTCTGAATATATTAACATTGGGGGACCAGAATGTAAGCCCTTTATAAATATCTGTATCTCCGTATTTTTGCTGCATATTGAATTTGGCACGTCCCTCTGTGGAAATGGCATCCGCCACTTTTTCCAAATGGTCTTCATCAAAGGTTGCTGCCATGGAAATCGCCTGAGGAAACACTGTCGCCACACCGGCTCTCGCCACGCCGTGCAAGGCTTCGTTCCACCAGTTATATGCCGGTATTTCCAAACGTTCGATTGCAGGAGCACCGTTCAAAGTCTGAAACACCTTTTCCTCTAATGTCATCTCTGCCACCAGCTTACGGGCACGTTTTCTGAACTCATCTATTTTCGCTTCGTCTCTTATCAGCTCCACGCTATGTTCCTCCTGATATAATGTATCATTTATTTTTTCACTTACAACAGTTGTATAATTTGTATACTTACTGTTTGTTTACAAAGGAAGTATATGTCAATCTGACAATCATTTCTCTTTATATTTTGCACTATTATAATCAAATATTGCTATATTTTATTTTTTGATTATTTTAACTTATCGAATTATGCTATATTTTTTGATTATTTATTTATATTTGTATTTAAATATTATAAAAATTCTAGGTTTATTAATATTTTTTTGCATTTTTGAAATTATTACTAAAAATATTATTTAATTTTTTGTGCATATTGTACACTAATAATTTTAGCAATATTTGAATTGACACTTCTCAAATTATGTGATTAAAATAAAATATACGATAAACAAAGATAATACGGCAGTATACACTGCCGTAGGCGGGGGAGAATGGCTTATGATAGAAATATTAAATGGAATTCATGAAACCGTAGCATATGATGCCGTGAATGGATTAAAGCTATACCATAACGTACAGGTAGAGGATTACCCCCTGCACTGGCATACAGCTTTGGAAATCATAATGCCTGTCAAAAATAAATATACTGTATTGGTGGACGGAAAGACTCATGAAATCGCAGAAGGCGATATATGGATCACTCCTCCCGGAACGCTTCACGCGCTGTTGGCTCCCCCGGACGGAGAGCGCATGATTATGCTTTTCGACTACAGTCTGATCTGCAATTTGAAGGGAATGGATTCTCTTCTTCACATGCTCCATCCCTATACGTTAATTACAGAAGACGAACAACCTGACCTGCGCAGAAGACTCCAGTTTTATCTGGGGGAAATCAGCCGGGAGTACGATACGAAATCTCCTTTTGCGGAGGCTTGTGTTTATTCCTTTATGATACGCTTTTTTGTCACGCTGGGACGTGTCAGTCTGAACGCTAATACCCGGTTCCCAGGCATTACTAACAGCAAACAGCATGAATATGTGGAGAAGTTCATGATGGTCTGCAACTATATTACCGATCATTGCACGGAAAATATAAGCGTGGACGACCTCGCCGATCTGGCAGGGTTTTCCAAGTTTCATTTCGCCAGATTATTTAAGCAGTTTTCCAATATGTCGTGCTATGATTATTTAACGCAAAAGAGAATCGCACATGCAGAAAGACTTCTTATTAAGCCTGATATCTCCATTACCGAGGTTGCAATGCAGTCGGGTTTTAACAGTCTTTCCACCTTCAATCGAATATTTAAAGCGGCAAAGAATTGTACTCCATCAGAGTATAAGAATTTGAATTATAAGGCAAAAAAACAAAAGCGGGGTTAACTATATTAATCACTTGCAGGTATATGACCGAAGAATAATCTGAGTTTTTTGCAGCCTTCAGAATTAAGGGGATAGTTCCCTATTACCTTTCCGTTTTCAAAATGCAATACATGGTTACAGCACTCCATGACAAGCTCCAAATCATGCGTAATTACAAAAACGGTTTTTCCTTGCATTTTCAGGCGTTCTATATTTAATGCGACCTCTTTCATATGATATATGTCAAGGCCGCTTGTAGGCTCATCAAAAATAATAATCTCCCGTTCGCTTCCAACGGCCCCGGCGATCGCTACTCTTTGCTTCTGCCCTCCGGAAAGCGACATAGGGTGTAATTCCTTCAAAGGAAGCAGATCCAGGCTGTCAAGAATATGCCCGGCCGATGCTTCCTGCTCATTTTTCATACTGAGCAGCACCTCATCCAGCACGCTCTCAGTAAAAAGTTGATGATTTACATCCTGCATTACCATATAAGATTTTTTCAGCAACTGTTTTGACCGCAGCGCTTGATTTTCTTCTTCCACCGTTCCGCCGAAATTTTTCTCCAACCCACACAGGCACCGGGCAAAGGTGGATTTCCCTGCTCCGTTTTTTCCTACTATAGCAATAATAGCATTTCGAGGGATCGAAAAATTCTTCATGTTAAGTGCCGCCCTTGTGGATGCGGCATGCTTGTAAGAATAGGAAAAACCTAAAAGAGTCATAGTCTCATTCGATTCAGGCATTGTAGCATACTTTCTTACTATACCTGAAAGGGAAAGCGGGCGCAGTCCCATCTCCGTGAGTTTCTCCGGAGGGAGAGCCCTGAATGCGCGGGCGGTATATTCTCCTGCAATTACTCCATCTTTCATATATATCACACGGTCAATCAATTCCCTCAGATAATACAGCCGGTGTTCGGCAATGATAATCGTTTTTCCTTTTCTTTTCCATATTTCAATGATCCTGCGCAGTTCCTCCACCGCATCCATGTCCATATTGGAAGATGGCTCGTCCAGCACAAATATGGGAGGATCGCATGCAGCAACGGACGCACAGGCGATTTTCTGTTTCTCCCCACCGGAGAGCTTAAAGATACTCCGATTCATTAAACTTTCAATTTTAAACTCTCGCACTGTTTGATCGATCCGCCGGAAAATCTCAGGAACGGGAAGAGCCATGTTTTCACAGCCAAAGGCAATTTCGCTGGTAGTGCTGACACTAAAAAATTGAGAACGAGGATTTTGAAAGACCGAACCCACCAGCCGGGATGTCTCATGCAATGGCAGTTCATGGATTTTTTGTTCGCCGATCAGAACCTCTCCGCTCATCTGTCCTTCATAGTAATGGGGTATCAGTCCATTTATCAGCCGGGTCACCGTTGTTTTTCCACAGCCGGACTCACCACACAACAATACCACTTCGCCTTTTCCGACCGACAGATTGATGTTTCTTATTCCGCGCTCCCATTCACTTCCTGCATAGGAAAAGGATACATTTCTCAAATTGATCACGTACATCCCTCCTTCTACAAAATAAAAAACAGGATTGCAGCCGTCGTCGCCCAGAGGCCAAACACAGCATCCAGTATGCCAAATCCGATTTTATATATGTTGGTGCGCTCTCCTGTGATGCGCAGTCCTCTTGTGACTGCCGCCGCCGACAGTTCGTTGCCGATCCCGACAATCGACATCATCAGGGGAACAAGCCTGTATTCCAGCACCGCCAAAGGACTCCCGCGAAAACCGATACCGCGCATGCGCATGGCGTCATTGATCGCACGGGATTCTTCAGCAATAGTTGGAAAGAAGCGAAATAAAACTGCAAACGGGATAATAATTTTTCTGGAAACATGCATCCGTTCCATTGCCGCAATAAATGCGCTGACTTCCATTGTCCTGACCAAATAGTAGGCCATGATGACAATTGGAACGAACCTGCTTAGCATCTGTGTAGTAAAGCGCATCAGAAGGCCCCACGCTCCGGCAGCATATGCGGTAAGATAGATTTCGGCCAGTTGACCTGCCACATATAAGACAGCGTAGATAAAGCCCTGCCTCCACATCCCGGTGCTGCACAGCAGAGCAAGGGGTACTGCCGCCAGTGCCCCTTTTGCGATCAGTTGGCAGCCGCTGGGATTGGTAGAGAATATGACGATATTTATGAGTAGTAAAAGATATATCTTAGTCCGCGGGTCAAGCTGTATATCTTTTGCCGCTTTCATTAACTCAGGCTGCGGCATCATACGATTCCTGCCCTTATAAAATGTTTTTTTAGTACAGTTTTACCTAAATATGCTCCAATGACGGCTGCGACTGCCGTCAGAACGATAAGCAGCACCAGCATCCAGCCGGTGATCAGAGACTCCAGCGATCCGGCAAAAGCGACGCCCTGCATATCACGCACCATTTCAAAATAACTGTCTTTCATAATCCACATAGGAAGCATCGAGCCGATTATCCATTCGCTGAACACACAAAAGCACACAACCATATGCTTCCAGCTCTTATACTCTCCGGCCTTGCATATCAGGTCTGCAAGCAGGCCGCAGAGAAGGCCTGTGGCAATTGAATACCAACCCTGCCCAAAAGCAAAATTCAAAATTCCCAAAAGCACGCCCATAATGGTAATCATGCCAAAGGTCTTGGTCCTTGTCAAAAAGAGAACAAAGGGAATCCCGCAAAGAAGAGCAACCATAAGCGGAAACAGTACTGAAAAGATGGGAATATACCCCAAAAAGCCAGCAACAATCAATAAGATATAATAAATTGCGGTGAAGATTCCTACGTTGATCAAATCCTTTACATCCAGTTTTTTCTTTGTCATTCCGATATCCTCCATAAAATGATAAATTAGCGTTACTTGCCGGCAATTTTCCAGCCCACGGCTTTTTCACGAACATGAATAAAGTCCGCATAGAGTCCTTTTTGTGAGAACAGCTCATCATGTGTGCCTGTCTGCACGATTTTCCCCGCATCCAGCACGATGATCTGATCGGCGTTTCGTACCGTTTTGAGACGGTGCGCAATCATAATAACCGTCTTGTCTCTTGTCAGTGACCTGATTGCCTTTTGCAGATCATTTTCGTTTTCCGGATCTACGTTTGCAGTCGCCTCATCCAATATAATGATGGGTGCATCCTTCAAAAGCGCACGGGCGATGGAGATGCGCTGCTTTTCTCCGCCGGAGAGCGTCGCGCCGCCCTCGCCGATGACCGTGTCATAGCCGTCCGGCAACCGGCTTATAAAATCATGACAGCAGGCCTTTTGGGCAGCTTCTCTGATTTCTTCCTTGGTCGCTTCCGGCTTTCCGAGCCGGATATTATTGGCAATGGTATCATTGAACAGGTATACCTGCTGAAAAACCATGCTGATATTTTGTAAGAGACTGTCCAGCTTGTATTCCCGAATATCTATACCGCCCAAAATAATGCTGCCTTCACCCACATCCCAAAAACGGGCGATTAAGTTGCACAGTGTAGTCTTTCCGCTGCCCGAAGGCCCGACGATCGCTGTGGTCGTTTTCGCAGGTATCGCAAAGCTGACATGGTCGATAATAGTTTTTTCACCATAAGAAAAAGATACCTCCTTGAAGACAATATCCATATTACCTGGTTTTTGTTGTATCCCCTCGAGATCCATAACAGGGATTTTCTGTATTTCATTCACCCGGTCAATGGAAGCGTCAATCAGACGCAGGAAGGCTGACATGCTGCCGCCGCTCTCCAGCTCGCTAAATACAATAAAACCGGAAAGAAGCATGAGCAGACAGATGGTAAGATCCATAGCCCCGTAAAGGTACAGTACTACCGACAGAGTAATCATAATTGTGCTGATAACGCGCAGGACAAGCTGCTGCATGGCCATAAAAGGTATGGTCCTTTTTTCAAGGCCAATGTTTCTTCGCTCGCTATCGGCAATTGCCCGGTGGATTTTTTGTCCGGCTGCCGCCTCCATTCCGAAGGATTTTACAACACTCATTCCCTGTATGTATTCCAGCACCGCATCCACCAGCTCGGCTTGGGCCTCCTGCCTGATCTGTGATGCTTTGCGTGCGCGCTTGTGAAGCAAAATATTAATAAGCAGAAACAATACCAACCCTGCCATAGCGATCAGCCCAATCTTCCACTCGAAGATAATCAGCGCAAGGGTTATGACAAAACCGTGGATAAGGCCGTTAAGATAGCTGACGATGATACGCGGCGCGGTATTTTCAATGTCCTCCATGGTAGAAGTCGCAGCAGCAGTGATGTTGCCCAGACTATGGCTGTTAAAATGCCCCATAGGCATCAGCTTCAGCCGGTCACCAATCTGTATACGCTTATCTCCGCTCATAATATAACATCCGAAGGACTGGCTGTTTTGAGCCATATGCCGCATAACAATGGTGCCTATGATACTTACCAGCATGATTCCCAGTGCGGACAGTGCCGTTGTATGGGTCACGGAGTCCGTGGCAATCCCGCGCAGCACGATAGCGATGGCAAGAAGCTGAGTGGATGCAAAAACGGACTTGAACAAGGTAAAGATAATACTTTTCACCCATTTTGGCTTCTGGCTGTCCGCAAACCGGAAGAACTTTTTGAATATATCAAGCAAGGATATCCCTCCCCTCAATATCTGCTGCGTAAGCATCCCGCACTTCCATGTGTGCGGCAAACATACGGCGGTACAGTTTACAATCCTCCAAAAGCACCTCATGCATTCCTTCTGCCAGAACCCTGCCATTTTCAATGACCACGATTTTATCCGAATCGGTAATGGTGGACAAGCGGTGCGCAATAACGATCAGCGTTTTACCGTGGATGAGCTTGGATACCGCCGCTTGAATCACCGCCTCGTTTTCCGGATCGGTATAGGCTGTTGCTTCGTCGAAGATAATAATGTCTGCATCCTTAAGCATGGCCCGGGCAATAGCAATACGCTGCCTTTCTCCACCGGAAAGGTGCCCTCCGGCTCCACCGGCGGCGGTCTCGTAACCGTGTTCCAGCTTCATAATAAAGTCATGACAGCCGGAAGCCTTCGCAGCCGCTTCGACCTCTTCGTCCGTGGCGCTTGGTTTTCCCATTCGGATATTGTTGCGGATGGTGTCGTTAAACAGATAGTTGTCCTGCGATACATAGGCAATCTCGTCCATAATCTGTTTAAGCGGTATATCACGGACATCTGCACCGCCCAGCATAATGCGCCCTGCGCTAACATCCCAGAAGGAGGCTATGAGCTTTGCAATGGTGGACTTTCCTCCTCCGGAGGGTCCGACGAAGGCTGTAATCGAACCCTCCTTGATTTCCAAATTTACATCGGAGAGTACCTCCTCCTGCCCATAAGAAAAGCAAACATGTTCAAGCACAATATCCCGGTTTACCAGCTTTTTGTTTTCCTTAGGACGGTTTATTTCCGGCAAATCCAGCACTTGTCCCACTTCTCTCACAACAGCACCGATTTTCGCGATATCATCCGTATACATCATGGCGGATAAAATTGGAGCAGAAATGCCAAGGGACAGGATGGCAATCGTAATAAACTCTCCGCCCCCCAGCGAACCATCCATGTAAAAAAGACATCCGACGGGCAATACGCCCACCAGCACAGCCGGCCAGACCCCCTGCGAAATGTCTGAATACACCTGTGTAGAGCGAATCCAGTCCAAAACTACGTTTACATTTGCCTTTACCGAATCGGTGAACTTCGCATAAGACTTTGCGGATTGATTGAAGGCTTTGATAACCTCAATACCGTTTATGTATTCCACCATGGTTGCGCTCATATGCTTACCTGCCTTCATAACACCGGCGTATTTTTCAGGATAATCCCGCATCATCATCATGTAGAAAATAAACCCCAGCGGAAGTGTGATAAGCGAAACTAACGCCATGCGCCAGTCCAGAATAAACATATACACGATAATGCAAAGCGGGATCAAAAGATTAGATGTCATTTCAGGCAGTACATGAGCCAGCGGAGTCTCCAGACTGTCCGCCTTTTCCACAATGACGTTCTTAAATCCCCCGGATGGTGTCTCGAGTACATATCCCATAGGAACATGGGCCAGCTTCCGGGCCAGCTCAGTGCGCACCTCGGCGATAACTGAAAATGTGGCCTCATGGGACAGCGCTGTGGACCAGTTCATGCAAATAGTTTTGAGGATAAGCCCGCCCCCCGAAATACCGCACCACATCAAATAAAACCTCACATCGCTCTTTGTACCGGCCAGCAGGCAAATAATAATCCGGGATACGCCCACATAGGGAATCATTCCACCAATAACACCGACAACTGCAAGAAGCACCGAGGCAGCATATTTCCCCCTATGGTACGATGCAAAACCCATCAGCCTTCTGAACGGACTTTGCTCTTTTTCTCTTTCCAAATACGTCCACCTCCCTGATTTTTTTGCGAACAATTTTGGTTAGTGTTAACTAACCCATAAAATGAAAAATTCGGGGACGAATCCCCGGCATTTCATTTTATTAGTTCCATTATTAAACCATGCCCTCCATACCGAAGGCCTTTATCCAACCAGGATACAAAAATTCCATCAGCGTTTTGGCCTGTTTAATGGCCTTTTCCCGCGGATAATCATGAATGACCACTTCAAATACAGAAGCAACATAGCCGCTTACGAGCATGTGAAGCTCATCCTGCGAAATATCCTTTACCGTAAAACCTCTGCTTCGCAGCTCGTCCATCAGTCTGGTCATTTCCTTGACTTCCATTTCGGAGATATCATGCATAAAGTTCTGGTACTTTGTACCATCCGAACAAGTTAGCAGGAGTTTGAATTCCTCAAAATGGTCATAAATAAAGTCTATATATTGCAAGCCCTCCTCTTCGGAGACTTCCCAGAACTTTTTGATTTCTTTCGTATCCAGAAGCTCATAGCTGCGCTGCATGGATTCTTCATAGTTGCGAAGATATGTATTAACGAGAGGAGCCACCAGTGCATCGAACATAGCTTCCTTGCTTTCAAAATGACGGTATAATCCTGCCGCGGACATATTCGCATCAGCGGCAATCTTGCGCAGAGAAGCCCGTTCGAAACCCTTATCTAAAAATTCCCTTTTCGCGCACGGAATTATTTTTTCCAGTGTTCCGCTCTTATCCTTTGGCATTTCATCACTCCCACTTAGCGAACATAGTTAGCTAACGCCATCTATGATAGCATATGGATCTATGTTTGTCAATAGAACTGAGAATATCCCTGCTGAGAATATTGTAGGTTTGTCAAACATATGTTACAGTGACCGTAAATAATTCTTTAATATCTCTGCGGGAGATTTCCATCCAAGGGGCCTCATGGGAAAGCGGTTATAATCCCTTGTGTTATAGATCTTTAACTGTCTGCCAAAGTCCTCCAATGAGTAGAATCGATGGGTGGCATAAAAGCGTTCATTGTCTTTTCTGTGGCTGCGCTCTACCTTCCCATTATGTCTTGGAGTGAAGGGACGGATCAACTTATGACGGATGCCATGCTGCTGTAGCCTTACCTGAAAAAGAGTCGGTTTATCGCAACCACCATAAGAAGCAAACCGCTTGGTGAATTCCTGCCCATTATCGGTCTGCACACACTCGATGGGTAAGGGAAATGCTTTGATCAGGTGCTCCAAAAACTGTGAGGAAGAATAAGAACTGTGTTCTTCAAAGGCTTCCACGAAACGCCATCGGGAGAATTCATCGATGGCTGTGTATTGATAAAAACGCTTCCCTTTGGCATCACCTGTCAGGCAGACAGAAGGGACAAATTTGACGTCGATCTGGATGCGCTGTCCGGGATAGCTCATGGCTTCGTAAGGCTTAGGGATGTACTTGGGATTTGGAGGTCTTCGTGCCAGAATGCCCTGTTTTCTCAGGAAGCGATAGAGTCCGGGGATGGAGCGGGAGTATCCCCGCTGCATGAGCTTGACCCAAAGGACGACCAGTCCGGCATCTGGATTGCGTCTGCGCATATCCGAAATGAGCTTCCTTTCGGCATCGGTATGCTGGTTGGGGTGATGGTGAGGTTTTCTGGAACGGTCCCTAAGGGATTCGATAGAACCATCAAAACGACGTTTCCAACGATAAATATACTGTCTGTTGGTCTTATATCTGACAGCGGCCTTGGAGACACCATACTTATCCGCGTAATGAATGAGAGATAGACGATACCTCATATCCTGTGTTATACTAGCCATGCGAGAATACGCTCCTTTGTGTAGGTTTTTGTTGTGGTGACTTAAATATAACACAAAAAGGTATTCTCGCTTTTTATTATTTAGTTTTGTAACATATGTATTGTAATCCTACAACTGAGAATATCCCTGCTGAGAATATTTATCTTATTCAAACTGAAACCATTGAAAATCAAAATTACTTCCGGGCATGAATACAAAGGTTACCTTTTGTCTTCCCGTTATCCTTTCCAGCGCAAAGGTCTGCACCTGGTATTCTCCGGTTTGTGTGAATTCTACAATCTGTTTACTTTCCTCCGCCCCATTGAAAAATCTTATATGAATGGTGTTGTTTCCGGCAGGCGCCCGCCCGCAGATCGTCAGGGCTGAAGTTCCTTCTCCTTTAAAGTCCATTTCTTTGAATTCCAGAGAAACATTGTTACCTATTTTTTCTACTGTGTCCGCCGTTTTTACAAAGCTGTCGCCATAAATAGCGTCCGCTTCCAAAGCTTTTATCTGCGCTCTCGCCTTGTCCGTTCCAGTGAAAGAAAAGCCTTTGATATGAATCTTCTGCCGGACGAGGAAGCTCAGGGTACTGACTCCTTTTATTCTCCTTTTCAGCTTCCAGATTTCGGGCTGATATACATTCCATATGGAAGGCTTTTGATAGACCTCTTCCGCCAAAAGCTCACTCCCCTCCTCTCCCGGAACGCCCTCCCAGATTTGGATAGGATATTCCTCCGAACTCAGGGCAAAAATAGGAACCGTAATTTCATCGGAACCAAAATCTCCGAAGTCAATATCTTCATAGGAAATAACGGTTTCTCCATCCCTTGCTGTGGCTATTCCTCTTTCATTACCATTTCCCGCTTCTCCCTTAACAGAGGTATAAAGGCTGCCGGATATAAACTCGTAAGGATTCAGGAAGGCTTCTCCCATCCCCTTAATATTAAACTCCAATTGGGAAATAAGTCTCACCTTTTCCGTTCCGCTCTTCGACATACACCGCAGGCGGAAGGAACCGTCACCTCTCGCCGCTATATGCACCCGGTTCCCTTCCTGCTTAAGCACTGCAAGATTAGTAGTCACTCCTGAATCGTTTACCGCACGGAAGAAAAGTTCTTTATCTGTGGCATCAGCAGGACAGATGGCAGCCTCCACCCACATTTCTTTTTTATCAGGGGAAAATACATTCCCCTCAGGAGCAGTCAGAACTATTTTTCTAACCGGTATCTCTTCTTCGCTTCCAAGAACAATAGGATGCTCTTCATTCTCTTCTAAAAAAACGTGAGCTGACGAATACGAAGTCACCCGAGCTGACGAAGCTGATGTTGTTATTTCCTCTGTTGCTTCACAGATTAGTTCCGCCGGGAGCAAACCTTTACCGGAGACCTGCACCTTAATAGCGCCTGACTCCATTTTCGCTCCGACTACCGCCAGAAGCTTACCCTGGAACAGCCGCCTGGATATTCCCTTATAGCTGTCATAATCGGTACTGTCTCCGTTATCCAGCCCGATCAGCCGTCCGGCGCCTTCTACGCTTACCTTTACTCTGTCCGCCGCATTTTCTACGGGATTGCCCTTCTTATCCAGCGTACCGATTTCTATGAATAACAAATCTGTGCTGTTTGCCCGAATCCTTGTATTTTCAGCCTTCAATGTCAGACTATGGGAATTGCCGAAGGATTTTCTGACCTTTACCGCAATAGATTGCCCGTTTTCATCGTAGGCTACCGCCCGAAGTTCTCCTTCTTCATAGAGCACCTGATAATCCGCAATGATATGGTTCCCGCTTCCCGGATCATGAGTAAGCTTTTGCCTTCCGAGACTTTTTTCATTCAGGAACAACTCAACCTCAGGCCCGTTGGAGCAGACTCTTACGTCTATCTGCTGACCGACGTTAAAATCCCAATAAGGAAATATGTGTACCATAGGCGCTTTTTTATGGTCCGTCCACGCAGACTGCCATACGTAATAAGCATCCTTGGGGAAACCCGCCGTATCCACCTGACCGAAGTAGGAGTTCTTCGTATGATAAGGGGTGGGTTCTCCAATATAATCGAATCCCGTCCATAGAAACTGTCCCATGGAAAAATCCATATCTCTGTCCAGACATACGCAGTCTTCCATAGATTTGGCACCCCAGCTTGTAGCGCTGTTTCCAAGCGCCGAGCACTGCTCGTCATCCTCCGCAAGAATGCCTGCCTTTAAGGGAAAATGATACACTCCTCTGCTTTGCACGATAGAAGAGGTCTCACTGCCATAAATCACCCAGTCAGGATGTTCTTCATGATGCTTCCGATAATATTTTTCAGAATAATTGTATCCGGCCAGCTTTACAATATCCGCACACTTTCTGGCATTTTCCCACGGCATGTAGTTGGAACCGATGGTGATACCGGCGTTGTGACCAGGGTCGTGGGTATTTACCATTTTCTGTAATTTTCTCGTTATTTCCTGTCCGCGTTTATCAGCATGTGTATCATAAATTTCATTTCCGATGCTCCACATAATGACACTTGGATGGTTTCTGTCCCGCTTTACCCAGCTTTGTACGTCTTTCTCGGCCCATTCCGTGAAAAATCTGGCGTAATCATAAGTGGTCTTGGAACGTTCCCACATATCGAAGGCTTCGGAAATCACCAGTATACCCATTTCATCCGCAAGGTCCATGAAGCCGGGTGCCATCATATTATGAGTGCCCCGCACCGCATTGACTCCCATTTCCTTTAATATTCTGAACTTTCTTTCCATGGCACTCTTATTAAAAGCGGCTCCCAGACAGCCTAAGTCATGATGCTCACAGACTCCATTCAGCTTGACTTTTCTACCGTTTAAGAAAAATCCTTTGTCAGGATGGAATTCCGGATAACGGAAACCGAAGCGGATATCCGCCTCCTCCGCGATGATTCCGTCTACCGACAGACTGGTATGAAGCACATAGAGGCAGGGAGACTCTATAGCCCACAGCCTGGGACGTTTTACCAAAAACTCCTGCAAGGCATCACCGCCTTCTATGGTATGGAGTGAATTGATAGGAATTTCTGTGCCTTCGAAAAAAAGCTTATGCACAATGTCTACTTTCCTGTCTTGTATTATGCCGCCCACGGCGGTATCCACGGACAGCTTAAAGTCCTCTTCCTCCCTATGGGGGCCGGTCCCCACTCTTTTGACATTGATGTAAATCCCATCCTCCTCCAGATAAGTTTCTCCCGTCACCTTGAACCACACATCCCGATAGATGCCCGCTCCCGAATACCATCTGCTGTTAGGGCTTAGAAATCTTGCCTGCACAGCAATCTGATTTTCTCCGGATCGAATATGATCCGTGATATCCAGTGTAAAAGCGGAATAGCCGTACTTCCACTCCCCTGCTTTTTCTCCGTTTACATAGACAGTACTGTCCATATAAACGCCGTCAAAGATAAGGAATGCTCTTTTTCCCTCCTTTTCCCACACGAGAGTCTTTACATACCATCCTGAACTGTCCTCATATAAGCGGCCTGAATCATAAATCAGCCAGTCATGGGGAAGGGAAACGGGCCGAAACTCCTTAAGCTTTCCCATAGCTTTTCTATAATCTGCATCTGCTTCCAGCTTTAAAAACTGCCATCCGTCATTAAATAACTTCCTCATATCCCGAAACCTCCGCCGCCTTCCATATCGTCTATATATCGCTTATATTTTCACTGTAAAGGGGCTCATCGGCAATGCTGATGAATTATAAATTAATGCACCCTTGTTAGTGTTGGCAAAACAGTATCTCACTGCTGCCGGTTTCTCCACTTCTTCCGGATAAGTCAATATGATGCAGTTTTCGTTTATTTGTGCCCTGGCGCGGACAAATATACCATCGCCTCCTGCTACCTCAAAGTCTTCAATCGAATCCCCTTTATCATAGGAAGCAGCGTGCATTCCATCCGCATGAGAACACACTAAATGTATTGTATTGCCCTTTACCGTTATTTTGTCTACGCTGGGGCCGCCGCATTCCTCTTTGCTCCCGTACAGCTTCGCTCCTGCAAGGAGGGCAAGGCGTCTTCCCACCTCCTTCTTATTCAGAGGATGCAGGTCATTGTCTTCCCCTAAGTCGATGGACGTTACCATTCCGGTACCGGGCAAGCTTTGTGCCAGTCGCTGTTGCTCACGAAGTTCAGGCCATCCGCTGTCTTTCTCCGTCAAGTCGATGGAAAAGTTAGGAAGCTGTACATAGAAAAAAGGAAGGTTTTGATTTTCCCACTTTTTCCGGCAGCCCTCAATCAGCCGATTCATCAGGTCGCGATAGTTATCCGGTTCATGGGTATTGGATTCCCCCTGATACCAGATGAAGCCGCCGATGGTATAGGAATGGCAAGGAGCCATCATGCCGTGATATAGCCCGGTAGGCTTCCAATTTACGAAGTCGGTTTCCTCTATTTTCCCGCAGGATGCTCCGATTCTGTATTTCCAGCTTCCCGTAAGGTCGATTTCATTTCCGTCGTCTCCCCATATAGCATATTTCTTGCCGGGAGTGAAACGGCCTTCTCCATTTTCGCATTTCAGCCGGATTGTAATTGTATTCTCTCCCTCTTTTAAAAGCCCTTCGGGGATCTGATATTTTCTGGGGGGATACTGGTAATCGGTATGGCCCGCCCATATTCCGTTAATATAAACGGTATCGCTGTCCACCATAGTTCCCAACCAAAGTACGGCTGCTTTTCCCGCCGGTTTCGATGGTACCATAAAAGTACGTTTAAACCAAACGCTGCCGATAAAACCTTTTAACGCCGTATTCTTGAAAAAGAAAGGAATTTCAATAGGCTTCCATGATTTTTCTATATCTTCTTTGCCTTTTAATTCAGCAAAATCTTTTTCCCAATGCTCTTTTAAGCCCTCATCTGCGGCATCTAAAGCACTATGCCACCGTTCCATTTGCTCCTGATTTTGGGTCAGCTGATGCTGTATGAAGGCATCCTCACCGTAGCGGTCTGCCGTGTCCAGATATTCTTTATAGCCGGACAGCATATCTCTTCCCATCCACGATTCTATTCTTGATCCGCCCAGACTTGCATTGATAAGACCTATCGGTATCCCGGTGAGACGATACATTTCCTCGGCAAAGAAATATGCGGTCGCTGAGAATTGCAGGATGTTGTCCGGGCCTGCTTGTTTCCATTCTCCTGAACGCAACTCTCTTTGCGGACCATGGAAATCCGCGTGCTCGGTTATTTTGAAAGTTCTTATTTTTGAGTTTTCACAATTCTTAATTTCTTCAGGGTACTTATCTTTTACACGCTCCATAGGGAGCTCCATGTTGGATTGTCCTGAGCACATCCATACGTCTCCAACAAGAATGTCTGAGATTACGGCCATATTTCCGCTGTTGTCGTTTATGTACATGACGAACGGGCCTCCGGGTTCCAAGTTATAAAGTCTGGTTTCCCATATCCCGTTATCATCTGCCGTAACTGTGTTTTCGATTCCCAAAAAGGAAATCATGACCTTCCTTCCCGGCAGGTCATAACCCCATAGATGTACCTCTGTTTTTTGCTGGAGTATCATACCGTCACTGAAAAGTTTCGGGAGTTTAAAATCATTCATTTTATATCGTGCCCTTTCCGTGCTGTATCACTTGATCAACCTGTTATCTTATCTACAGTATAAGGGCTTTTTATTTTTTTCTCTTTTCATTTCGAGTTAAACGATATGCAATTATTGCTCTTTATTTGTTTATTTTTTCACCTATACATTCACACAGGAGACGAACATATCCCGGATTAAATTGGGATTGTTCTTCCAATAATGTTTGGATGCCGTTTCTTAGATCTTTTGTTTCTTGATTTGAGCTATAAGATGTAATATTATCAACAGCATCCGCTATCATAACTATTTTGGCAAATTCAGAAATTTCTTTTTCTTTTATTTGATTAGGATATCCGCTCCCATCCATACGTTCGTGATGCTGTAATACGATATCCGCACACTCCTTTGATAAGTTTATTTTAGTTATCATATCATAACCCAACTCACAATGCTGCTTTACAATGGATTTTTCCTGGTCGCTTAATTTGTCGAAATCCTGTAGTAATCGCTTTGGAATTAGTAATTTTCCTATATTATGTAATAATGCACCAAGGCAAATTTGATTTTGTTCTCTCTCATTATTTGTTAACTTAATTAACATCATTGTTGAAATTAACGCAACATCAATAGAATGGGTATACAACCATTCATCATAATTGCTTAATGTACATATAAGAAACCACCAGGGCTCAGATTTTGAATAAAAAATTTTACTATTTAGTATGACAGTCGCCTTTTCTATCAGTGCGCTGTCAATATAGGGATATGTTTTTGTGATTTTTTCCGAACATTCTGTTATTGAGATACGTTTATTCAAGTCAGAGATCTCTTCGTTTTCTGAACCTAAACTTAAACTTTGTAATTTCTGTTCTATATTTCTTGTTATTTTCTGGCCTTTGGCAACCAATAGTACCCCTTTTGAGTTGTAAATATTCTCTTTTGCAATAATATCTTTCATATTGAATCACTCCTTTCCAAATTATCCAACCACAAGCTCCCAATAAAAATCCAATATAGGTAAATGAGTAATTATTACACTGAAGCTTCAAGTATATTTCAAATATAAAAAGCAGCGCCCGCCAAAGGACTAGAAAATTCCAAAAGTCTGCAACACTTGTTCTGCCGATCAGCCGCCAATACCGCTTGCTTTCTTAAGGAATTTAATATAATTATCATAATTGTTAGCACACTATTTAGACTTCTGAATAAAACAGTCTTTTGTTAGAAATAATATAATCGTCTATTTTTTTATTCGCGTTTCACAGTATAATCAATACTGCGAGATAAATGTATATATCGCTATATTTACACTATCTATTGTTTATCTTTGACGGCATCATTGACAGCATAAGAAATATTATGCTCACTCAAAACATGTATACTATTTAGTTTATTTATAGCGACTTTTTTATGCTCCATAAGAGAGTGGGTATAAATGTTCAGAGTAATTGAAACGCTGGAGTGCCCCAATAGTTCGCTGAGAGTTTTAATGTCTACTCCCAGCTCCAATGCCCGAGTTGCAAACGTATGACGGATCGCATGAAATTTACGTTCCGGCAAGCCTGCATCAGCCAGCTGCTTCTTGTATAAACTTTGAAAAGAACGCGGCTCCATAGGCTCATATTGTCCAGAAATAATATAACAACCTTTATCCATGTGGTTCACATCGAATTCATCTGTCATTTTCAATAAAAAATCCGGCATAGGAAGGACACGCATTGATTTTTTGCTCTTTGGTGTACGAACCGTCAGCGCTGTTTTTGGTTTTTCAGGATCAAAACACCTTATTCTTGAAACAGTCCGCAAAATTGATATAGTTCCGGCTTCGATGTCAATATCGCTCCATTTCAGTGCACAAAGCTCACCAAGTCGTATTCCTGTGTAGAAGCACAGTAAAATACCGAGAGCACGCTTGTCCTGCGAATGAAGGATTGTTGTCTCCAGCTCTTGCTGCTCCTTAATAGAAAAGATTTTGATTTCTTTATCTTCTATTTTTGGAATCTTAATATAAGCTAACAAAGATAACTGCTCCGGCTTCATTGCCAGCACTTCTTTTAACGCTCTTTTAAATATGATAAGATTTTTTTTCTTGGAAGAATCCGAAATATCTGCACTCCATATATATTTTATAAAATTGCAAACAGATTCTTCCGTGATATATCTGTTTTCAGTTTTCTGAAAAAATGGAATAACATAATTTTGAACACAAAAAAAATAACTCTCATAAGTGGAGGGTTTTACCTGAAAACAAATTTCACCTTTTATCCATTGCTCAAACAATTCCGAAGCATTCTCCGGCCGGCTGACAGATTGCACCTTGCATGGAATTTTCAAGACTAGAAAATCCTTCATTTTCATTCGAACCGCCTTGTAAGTTTTTGCATAAAAATACTTAAATGTTCCATCTGAACGACGTATCCTCCCTTCCCATCGCCCATCTTTTCTTTTGTAGATATTCTCGCCTTTTCGCGCCATTATACTACTCCTTTCTGTAATGTCAAATTCGTGTGCTATGACGATTTTTCTGACGGTTTATTTATAGAAATCGTTTGAAAAGCGCCAGACATATTATATAACATGAGCCATTTAAAAACTAATCCCCTTATTTTTTTGCGAAATCCTCTGATATAAACAGATAATTGACAAAAAATACCCTATTCATGTATAATAATATGTAGTAAAAATAGAATTCTGGTATCGCAGTATTGATTATACTGTGAAAAAAATGCCTCTTTACTTTCTTGTAAAGAGGCATTTTTATGAGTTTATATTAAGAATAAATATACATTTTCATAGTCATTATAAAAATACAAGAGCAACAACCTGATATATCTTTAAACTACATCAAGCCGCCGGTATACTTTTTTAATGATTCCATATATGCTTTTCCATATCTGCTCAGTGCCATATTTTTCTGCGTAATCGTTCCGATTGTCATATACTCGTCCACCTGAAGGGATTTGGCAATAATCTGCTCTCCATTCAGCTCTTTGCTGATCACTCCGGAACTGACAGTATATCCGTTCAAACCTATTACCAGATTAAATAAGGTAGCTCTGTCCCTGACCTTAATATTCCTGCTTCTGTCTAAAGTGCTTAGAATTTCCTCGGAGAAGTAAAAGGAATTATAATCTCCCTGCTCAAAGGAAAGGTACGGGTATTGCTCTAAATCTTCCAAGGTCAAAATTTCTTTTACCGAAAGCGGATGCCTTGAGGAAATAAAGACATGAGGGGCCGCCGTAAATAGTTCTTCGAACTTCAAACCGTACTGTTTTATAAGCTTGTCAATGATTTCTTCATTCTTAGAAGATTTGTATAATATTCCGATTTCGCTTTTCAGCCGGCTTATATCTTCAATAATTTCATATGTTTGTGTTTCCCGCAAGGTAAAGTCATATTTTTCTCCGCCGAATTCACGGATAACATCCACAAAAGCGTTAACCGCAAAAGAATAATGCTGGCATGATACGGAAAACCGGGGGCTTTGCTCCTTCACATGCAGAAACTTTTCCTCCAAAAGGTTCGCCTGCTCCAGAACTTGTCTGGCATAAGCCAGAAACACATCCCCTTCATTTGAGACAGCAACTCCCTTATTGGTTCTATTAAATATGGTTACCTGCATTTCTTTCTCTAATTCATGAATTGCATTGGTCAGACTGGGTTGGGAAACGAAAAGCTGTTTTGCAGCCTCCGTAATATTTCCCGTTTCTGCTACCGTTACTATATACTTCAACTGTTGTAGGGTCATACCAATTCCTCCATTGAATAATTGTAAATAAAACTAAAGAAAACTATCCTTCTTTTTCGCCAATATTACCACAGAATGCACCGGCTTGCCGATAAGAAGCATAATAATAAAATTGCAGATTCCATGCCATACGTCCCAAGTCAATCCGCTGAGCCAATAAGCCAGCGCATAAGAAGGGTCCAAAGGAAGATAGGCTATGGCGAACAAAGAACCAAATATCAGTCCAAACAGCCCCGAAACAATAGCCCACAGCACGAATTCTTCCCGCAAGAGTTTTTTTAATAGAAGCGTCGCCAGACAAAGCAGAGGCCATACATAGAGATAAGACACCCACCACACGCCAAATCCCCACTGGATCAGTTCGAACATATTGAAAACAGTAACAATGAGGAAGGCCTCTGCTCCAAACACCAGCGTATAAATAATGGTCAGAAACGATACCAGTTCCACATTCGGTAAAAATTCTAACGCCACCTTCGCAACATAAAGAACCGCACTTAAAAGAGCAATTCTCGTTATTTTTCTAATCGGCATCTGTTCCCGCCTTTCCGCATTCAGGCTTTACCAGCCTTGCGTCAAAACAAAGCTATAAATTTCGCCGTCCTGCAAAGGTATCTCGTCAGCCCCGAACGTTGCCGATTCACCATTTACCATCACACACCACCAGTATTGATTGTCTATATCCTCTTGCATTCCGTTAAATCCGGTAATATAAATGCCATATTCAGCTTCTTGCCATTCACAGCCTTCGAAGGTACGCATGAAATTCCCCAGATATTCCTCCTCCGACTTACAGTCTGTTGTCTCAGAATATCCGTCACGCTCGGAAGTCACTTCTACCTGAAAGTGCTTTACACCTTCCTGCGTAACGCGGTAGTTCACTATCCCTGCTGCGATACCCACTACTGCCACTATGATGGCAAAAACCGCCACCAGCATAACTTTTTGTTTCTTAGTCCATTGTTTCATTCTTACGTCCATGTTCCTTTCATACTTTCTTCGTCCTTTACCAAAGACGAATGGCCTTCCAATTTTTCTTATACTTTTAAGAGCTTCTATCTAAACGATAGAAGCCCTTTCCATTATATTATTATAATCTTTTCAGTAATTCTTCTCTCTGCGCTTCGTAGCCGGGTTTGCCCAGAAGTGCGAACATATTCTTCTTATAGCTTTCCACACCTGGCTGGTTAAAAGGATTAACACCTAACAGATATCCGCTGACTCCGCAAGCAAACTCGAAGAAATAGAACAATTCACCGAGATAGAATTCATTCACCTCAGGTACACGTACGACCAGATTCGGCACATTGCCATCGGTATGGGCAAGAATAGTTCCGTTCATCGCGCTCTTATTTACAAAATCTACGTTCTTGCCTGCGAGATAGTTAAGACCATCCAAGTCCACCGGCTCCGTACCGAGTATAATTTCTTCTCTGCTCGTTTCGATATCGATCACCGTCTCGAAAAGAGTTCTCGATCCATCCTGTATGAACTGTCCCATGGAGTGCAAATCTGCAGTAAGGTCTACGCTTGCAGGAAAGATACCCTTCTGGTCTTTCCCTTCACTCTCTCCATACAGCTGTTTCCACCATTCGGAAACATAATGTACACCGGGTTCATAATTAGCGAGAATCTCTATTGTCTTGCCTTTCCGCAGTAGAATATTGCGAAGTGCTGCGTATTTCAATGCGTCATTGTCTTCAAAGGAAGCTTCCATCGCACGTTTTCTTCCGCTGGCAGCACCTTCCATCAAACGCTCGATGTCCGCGCCGCTGACCGCTATCGGAAGCAAGCCTACGGCGGTGAGTACAGAGAAGCGTCCGCCTACATCATCGGGAACAACAAAAGATTCATAGCCTTCCTCCGTAGCCAGATTTTTAAGGGAACCCTTTGCTTTATCCGTCGTAGCATAGATTCTTTCTGCCGCTTCGGCTTTGCCGTATTTCTTCTCCATCATTTCCTTGAACACCCGGAATGCGATAGCAGGCTCCGTAGTAGTGCCCGATTTGCTTATCATATTGATGGAGAAATCCCTATCCCCGATTACCTCTATAAGATGCTTAATATATGTGGAGCTGAGGGAATTGCCTACGAAGTAAATTTCAGGCGTTTTTCTCACAGACTTATCCACCGAATTGTAGAAGCTGTGCCTTAAAAATTCGATCGCTGCTCTGGCACCGAGGTAAGATCCTCCGATACCGATAACGAGAAGCACCTCTGAATCGGACTGAATCTTAGCTGCCGCCTTTTTAATTCTGGCAAACTCTTCCTTATCGTAGTCTACCGGTAAATCAATCCATCCCAGAAAATCATTACCTGCGCCGGTCTTGGAAACCAGAACTTCTTTTGCATCCAAGGTCAGCTTCTTCATAAGCTCCACTTCATGACCGCTTATGAACTGTGAAGCCTTGGAATAATCAAATGTAACTTTATTACTCATTTGTCTCGCTCCTTTTATCTGCCCGGACTGATATTTCCCGGGTTTATATTCATTTTATAAATGAGTATAAAACACTCATTAAGTAATCATGTTAAGTTTAGCAAAGTTGTATTTCTTTTTCAAGAGAAACATTTCTTGAGTTTTCGTTGGATTGAAAGAATTGACTATTTGTGATACAGTTAACATATTGTTTATAATTCGGGCATAAAAGATAAAAATACTGTTAAGAAAGGGAAGTACAAATGAAGTCTATAAAGCAAAAATATAGTGAAGAAGTAAGTATTCTTTTATTATTGACGGCGACGGTGTAGTAATCGCACATCCTGATATAGAACAAGTATCGGAGCTTTATAATTACATAACTTCCAAAAAAACAGTTTTAAAGCTGGATGAAAATGGTTCTGTCGTTGTTGAAGATGGTAACCAGGTAACAGAAGAACAAGATATTGAAGTTCCAGATACTTTAAGTGAATAAGTAAAAAGAAATTTTCTGACTAATAATTAAAAAGGTCTGTAAACATCAGAGGATATATTCTCTGATGTTTACAGCACTCCTATACGAAAAATTCTCTGAGCAGCTCCTCCAGCTCTTGTTTTTCCTGATGGGAAAATATTGTTTTCTTCTCTTCCTTACGAAATGGCTGAGGCTTGCCCTCCTCCATTTTGCTTTTCCATTCGGGTTCCTGTTCTTTGCGCCTGGGAGCAAGACCTATTTCCTCCCGCATGGCCTCGATATCCCTCTTTGTTTCCAGACTGCTTTTCGTTTCCGCGCTGCTTTTTTCCAGCTTGTCCGCCTTCTCCGCTTCTTTAACGGCTCCGGCATTATCCGCCTTTTCTCCCCCGATAATTTCCGCCCAATCGATAGCGGACTGACGCAGTTTGTTAGCCATATGATTTTCCAGATAATCCACAAGGTTAATCTTCAATCTTTCCCGTTTTCCCTGTATATCAACCAAACCGGAAATAGAAAAAAATACATATAATCCTAAAAAACTGATAATATAATAAGGAAGCACCTTTCCTACTGTTTCTCCGCGTACGATTTCCCTGCAGGCCCCTGCTCCCGCAGCCACGATAGACAAGAGCATCAGCTGTCCGGATAAATGTTTAAATCCTGTTAGGGATATCCCCATAAAGGATACCTTGGAAATAAACTTATCCACAAATATGGGGATATTAGACACTCCTTCGTTCAACTTATAGCAATTGGCGAACTTCAATTTGCATTGCTTCAAAAATTTATTGTTGGTAGAGGACATATTATCCGTCTCTTTTATCATTTTTTGGTATATTGCTCCTATCATAATCTGGCATATTATGCTCAATAATAAGAGTATCAAAAAAGCTCCGCAAAGAAGCTTGTGTTCCAAAAAGACCTCAAGCATGGCAAACCTCCTTTTCCCGATTTAGATATTATAAACAAAAGTATACCGCATCTCAATAGACAGCAGGCTGTAATCCATTGCATTTTTCGACAAGCCGAAGGAATACCACTGGAAAAATATAATCTTTTCTGTTATAATTATTGCAATCAATGTATATATGTCTAAGAGAAGAACGCGGATGCGTTCTTTTGGTTTGCATATTTTTTGACAATTTGTTTTTAGAAAGGCGTGGTTATTCATATGAAATATCAGACAAAAGGCGTATGTGCAACATCTATTGATGTTGAATTAAATGACGGGATTATCGAGTCTGTTTCTTTTACGGGAGGATGCAACGGCAATTTACAAGGTATATCTAAGCTGGTAAAAGGAATGAATGCGAAAGAAGCAATCGATAAATTGAAGGGAACTACGTGCGGCTTCAAGTCCACCTCTTGTCCCGATCAGCTTGCAAATGCGCTTGCAGCTATGATAGGTGAATAACGAGTGATTAAGTCTGGAGGCATTTAATATATGGCAAAAAGAATCGTACTTACCGGCGGCGGAACAGCCGGTCATGTAACTCCAAATATTGCGTTAATTCCAAGACTTCGGGAATTGAACTACGAAATATACTATATAGGTTCTTATGAAGGCATTGAGAAAAAATTAATCGAGGATTTCGACATACCATACTACGGTATAGCCACCGGCAAGTTCCGCCGGTATTTCGATCCGAAGAATTTTACAGATCCTTTCCGCGTCATGATAGGCTACTCGGAAGCAAGAAAATATCTTAAGGATCTTAAGCCCGACATCGTCTTTTCAAAGGGTGGATTCGTCAGCGTTCCTGTGGTTCGTGCCGCCGCATCCTTAGATATCCCCTGCATTATCCATGAATCGGATATGACCCCGGGATTAGCCAACAAGCTTTGTATTCCCGTAGCTTCCAAGATATGCTGTAATTTCCCGGAGACCATTCAGATGCTTCCCGGGGGAAAGGCCATACTTACCGGCTCTCCGATTCGCGAGGAATTGGCCAGAGGCAACAAGATAGCAGCCTACGACATATGCAGATTCACCTCCAACAAGCCGGTAGTCATGATTATAGGAGGAAGTCTGGGAGCGGAATCCATCAACAAGACTGTGCGCGACGCTCTGCCTAAGCTTTTACAGGATTTCCAGGTAGTTCATATTTGTGGGAAAGATAAAGTGGATAACCTTATGTTAAATATTACGGGCTATAAGCAATTTGAATATGTGAAGACAGAGCTGAAGGACATATTCGCCATGGCCGACGTAGTGGTTTCCAGAGCCGGAGCTAACTCTATCTGCGAACTTTTAGCACTTAAAAAGCCCAATCTTCTCATTCCGCTTTCTACCCACAGCAGCCGCGGCGACCAGCTCTTAAATGCTAAATCCTTTGAATCACAGGGCTTCAGCCTCTTGATCGATGAAGACTATCTTACAGAAAATTTACTGGTGGAAAAGATTCATGAGCTTTATTTCACCAGGCAAACATATATAGACGCGATGAGCAAGAGCAATCAGCTAAGTTCTATCCGTACAATCACAGATCTCATCGAAGATACCACAAACGGCCGCTGATTCTGCGGGAATCAAGGTCATACAAAAGATAAGAAAGCAGTGATTAATTATGTTTATTGCCCGACAGCCTATATTTAATAAGGCGATGAAGATTTATGGGTACGAGCTCCTGTTCCGCTCTGATTCCAGCGCAGTGAGCTTTGGGAATGCTTCCTCCGTCTCCGCTACGGCGGCAGTCATCGGAAGCTTGTTTGAGCAGGGCATCGATCAGGTCGTCGGCAAGTCGAAGGCTTTCGTCAATTTCGATTACGATTTTATCATGTCCGATAATATCGAGTTGATCAAACCTGAAACCCTCATTATCGAAGTTTTAGAGACAGTAAAGGTAGATGCTGCCCTGATAAACAGGATCAAGAGCTTGAAGGACAAGGGCTATCAGATAGCGCTGGATGATTTTGAAGAAAGCTATGGCTCTTATCCCATCGTGCCCCTGGCCGATATTATTAAATACGATATTATGGTTACACCCTTAGATACCATTACTGCCGATATAAAACGGGCACTATCCCAGAAAAAGCTTCTTCTTGCAGAGAAAATCGAGACGGAAGAAGAATTCCAAAAGGCATTGAGAATGGGCTTCCACCTATTTCAGGGATACTTTTTCTGCAAACCTAAAATTGTGGACGGCTCTAGTCCGAGAAGGTTCTCGAAGGTACAGTATTCCATGATTCTCAGCGAGCTTAGCAAAGATGAGCCTTCTTACGACGCTATCACAGAAATTATCGAATCGGATGTCAATCTGGCATACCGGATGATGCGCGTAATCAGCCATAAAAAAGGAGAATCCGCCTTTAATTCCATAAAGTATGCTCTGGTCCGTATGGGCCTCATCGATTTGGAGCGGTGGATCAGCATTCTGATGCTTCAGGATATTTCCCAAAACAAGCCGTTAGAGCTTATGCGACTGTCTTTAGTTCGTTCCCGGTTCAGTGAATATGTAGCGGATAACAGCATATACCAAAATCGCAAAGAAGAAATTTCCATGATGTGTCTGTTCAGTACGCTGGATGTGCTCCTGGACCAGCCAATGGAGAAAGCATTGGAAGGAATGCTGATTTCAAAGGATGTATTTAATGCTCTCGTCCACAGAAAAGGAGATTTGGAGCCCTTTTGCAGACTTATACTTTCCTACGAGCAAGGCGACTGGCCGGCAGTACATAAATACGCCGAGGTCATCAGGATAGATACGAAGATATTATATAAAGGTTATCTGGAGTCCATTGAGTGGTCCTCTAAGATACTAACCTCCTTCCAATAATTCCATCATCGATTAGTTGCTGTGGCATTTTCATGTCACATTTTTTAATAAACAAAAATCAGTAATAATAACTGTTTTTGTTACAGCTATTAAAGTTCAGAACCTCTATGTCGCTTATATTTCTATTAACTCATATTCAGAGCTGCCGATTCCTATTTTTACCGCATGTTCTATGGAGGATTTCCAATTGGTAGCGGGCGCAGAGTCTATAAAATGGTCGTGGTGCACGTGAGGCATGTGGTCCAACTGGCTGCCGGCAATGACCGGCTGCTTATTCACGGCATCCGCACAAGCAATATCCAGAGCTACCGGGTCGAAAGAGGCGAACATTCCCACATCGGGTACAATAGGAATATCGTTCTCGGCATGGCAGTCACAGTTAGGAGATATGTCGATAACAAGGCTGATATGAAAATGAGGTCTTCCCGAAATGACTGCCTTGCTGTACTCCGCAATCTTTCTATTGAGGATATCATTGGACTCGTCTCCTGCCGCCTCGATGGCATCCGTTGGGCAGACTCCGATACAACGTCCGCAGCCTACGCATTTATCCTGGTCGATGCTCGCCTTCCTATTGGTAACAGACGGTGCATCGTGGGCGCATATCTTGATACAGCGCCCGCAGCCTATGCAGACTTCCTGATTCACAGAGGGCTTGCCCGCACTGTGCATCTCCATTTTACCTGCCCTTGAACCGCATCCCATGCCGATATTCTTCAAAGCACCGCCAAATCCTGTGGCTTCATGTCCCTTGAAATGGTTTAAGGAAATGAATACGTCCGCATCCATGATCGCCCGGCCGATTTTCGCCTCCTTCACATATTCGCCGCCCTCTACAGGTACCAGTTCTTCATCAGTTCCCTTCAGTCCATCAGCAATAATCACATGACAGCCGGTAGAAAACGGTGAAAACCCATTCTGATACGCCGCGTCCATATGGTCCAGCGCATTTTTGCGCCCGCCTACGTACAGCGTGTTGCAGTCGGTAAGGAATGCCTTTCCGCCCAATTCCTTGACGACCTTCACCACAACGGCCGCATAATTCGGTCTGAGAAAAGCCAGATTTCCCGGCTCCCCGAAATGAATCTTAATCGCCGCGTATTTTCTGTCGAAATCAATTCCTCCGATTCCTGCCGTCTTTAGTAACCGCTCAAGCTTCTGCGGAAGATTTTCATTGAACGACGTCTTCATACTCGTGTAATACACCTTTGATTTTGACATACTTTCCTCCATCCTGTCCAATCGGGCATGTATATTTTTATTATCTATTGCAGATATTTATTCTTAAGGGTCATGATCCCGTCCCCGTTAAGCCCCATTTCTTCTTTCAGATAGTTCCGCGCACTCCCATATCCTTCTTCCATTATCTTGAATAATGTATTGATATAGCTTTCCTGAACGGTAAATAGAGTGCGAATATGTTCTCCCAGCCGCGTATCGCCCGTTCTCTCCAAAACCATAGCCATCATCTTATCGATGCTCTCAGCAGCAAACTCATTGACCTTCATATAATCTGCCACAATCTGCTTTCTGGGAATTTCAAGGGCACACAGGAGCAATGCCGCTCCCGTACCGGCCCGATCCTTGCCCGCAGTACAATGCCAGAGCACCGCCCCTTTTTCCTGATTTAACAATATGTTGAAGAAGGAAGCGTACTGCTTTTTACAGTAAGAATCGGTAAGCAGATTACTGTATATATTCTTCATGTATTCCACTCCGGCATCTTCATTGCCGCCAAGCTGCCTAAGCACTCTGCCTACAACGTCCTCGTCCGTCTCCTTTTCCCGGGTAATGCCCAGAACCTTCTCATGCAAAATAGGATTAACGATATAAGTCACTCCGTCGAGTTCCGGATCGGGTCTCTCATATCTCTCCGCCTCTGTACGGAAATCTACTACCGCAGCAAGTCCGTAGTCTCTTGTCAGCACTTCCTTATCTTCCTTCGTAAGATCGAATAACTCCCCGCTTCGAATCAGACGGCAAGGTTTGATCCTGCTGCCATCCATCGCCGTATATCCACCCAGATCTCTGGTATTATGTATTCCCTTTAAAGGGATGCGTTTCACTTCCTGCATCATATTCCCTGCCATTTTCTAACAACTTTTTAAATAATCCATCACATCCAAAAGAGAATAAAATTTCCCATAGAGCATGGATTCGATTTCCGGTGACGGTTCAATCAAATCCGGCACCATAATCGGCTTCATACCTGCACGATACGCCGACCGGATTCCGTTAGGTGAATCTTCGATGGCAATAGCATTCATCGGGGTCACACCCAGTTCCTCGCATGCCTTCAAATAAATATCCGGCATGGGCTTGCTGTGCTCCACCATATCCCCCGTAATGATCTTACGGAAATAATGAGTGATGCCCGCCTCCTCCAGATGTCCCATAACGCCCTTTAAGCTTGTTGAGGAAGCCAGTCCTACGATATAGCCCTCCTGTGTCAGATAATCCAGTATCTCCATGACTCCCTCCTTCAAAGGAAGTCCTTCCTCCAGAATCCTGCGTTTCATGAGAGCATGCACCGTACCGCGGAATTCTTCAAAGGGAAATTCCTCTCCGTAAATACTCTTCATAAGAATTTCTGAATCATTTCTATTTAAACCAACACAACCCTTTACCCCCTTGCTCAGATCGCCAAGCCCCATTTCCTGTCCAACTTCATCCCAGCACTCACAGCTAATTCTCTCCGTATCAAACAGTATTCCGTCCATGTCGAATATAATCGTATTGGTCACACTAATAACCCTGCCTTTCCTCCATTTGTGTTACGATTCAGCCTTCGCCTAAACTGCAGCAAATCATGCACAGCAAAATATGCGCATGAAAATTTGCGAAACGATTAAGTTTCGCAACCACTTTAATGTGTTTATTATACCCCATAAAACAAAGGCTATCAATAGCAGGGCGTTAACATCACTCATCAAACAATGTTTTTTCTATGATATCCACCGCTCTCTCATTCTCTTGCTGGCAAACAGAAATTACTTCCTCATCTCCTATTTCAGCAGCTGCCTCGGTATCCGCACCAAGCTGTACAAAGCTGACATAACTGTCCACCGTCTCTATTCTGGATGCTTCCACTTTCCCCAACTCCTGCGGACGGTCCTTATATTTTGTCATCAGACTCTCTCTATACTCGTTCAGTATAGATTCCACTTCTCCTACATATTCCTCTTTCGCCTTAATAATAATTATCGTATCAATATCCGTTTCAACACTTTGTTTCTCCGCAAAATAATCATCATACATATCCTCTGAAATACCTGTTTCCGTCTCCAGCTCTTCCTTTGTAAGTTTCTTATCCGGCCAATAATTATCTCCAAGAATATTCACTACCGCTTCCCTTATTTCATTCATAGACGCATAAGCCTCATTATCCCCAGAATCCTCCGCAGCCTCCACTGTATTCATTTCCACTGCGTCGTCTCTCTTAACATTTTCTACACTATTTGTATTAGAATCCGACACCTGCCCATCACCGCATCCACTCATAATAGGCGCCGCCAGCAGCCATATTGTCAATACCATTGCCAAGGTTGTAACTAACGAACGCATCTTCATAATCTCCTCCATCTTAATCTATTGAATATTTTAAAATAATTCCACTGATTATATAGTTATCATTATTTCCCAGTAAGCCGAATTTATCCCTTTTTCCAAAAGAATTTAATATCCAGGAAAATATTCTGGCTAATCTAAATCAAGGAAATATTTAATATTTTTATGGCAAGAATTATGTTATAATGTCCGAATAGGGCAGAGTCAAATAGAAAAATAAACAAATACCGTGCTCGCACGAGTATTTGCTTATTTTTCTATTTGACGAGCGAAGCGAACGAAAAAACCACGTTTTTTCGTCTCTGCCCGTGGTTATTGGTCTCTGCGTGGTTATTGGCCTCCGCCCGTGGTCATCGACCTCCGCCCGTGGTCATCGACCTCCGCCCGTGGTCATCGACCTCTGCCCGTGGTTACCGGCCTCTGCCCGTGCCCTGCCGGTCTCCTCCCATATACAAGCCACACTCCCCAGAAAGGTATTCACACTCACAATGCTTTTTAATTCCTATATATTCATTTTCATATTCCTCCCCCTGGTCCTTCTGGGCTGGTACGGATTGAACAAGCTAAAAAAATACGAGCTGGCGAAGGTATTCCTCGTCGGTATGTCTTTATGGTTTTACGGTTACTTCAACAATTATTACCTCCTTATCATCACCATAAGCATACTCGTCAACTATACATTAAGCTGGCTCATGACCTTTTCAAAGACCAGATTTACAAGCAGAATTGGTCTTTTAACAGGCATTGGCATCAATCTCGCCATTTTATTTTATTTTAAATACTATGATTTTTTCATCGACAATATAAACTACATTTTCCACAGTGATTACGCACTGAAACATATACTCCTGCCTCTGGGTATCAGCTTTTTTACCTTCCAGCAGATTTCCTTCACTGTAGACCGCAATGAGGGTGAATTAGATCATCCTTCCTTTATCAATTATGCTGCCTTCGTGACCTTTTTTCCCCAGTTGATTGCAGGTCCTATCGTTTTTTACAAGGAAATGATACCTCAATTCGAGGACTTAAACAAAAGGCGCTTCGACTCCGGTAATTTTGCAAAAGGCATTTCCTTGTTTGTGCTGGGCCTTGGGAAAAAAGTCCTATTGGCTGATATGCTGGCATTAGCCACGAATTTCGGCTTCGAGCAGACCTATTTTCTCGATACGCCTTCCACACTGTTGGTCATTCTCGCATATACCTTCCAGATTTATTTCGATTTCAGCGGATACAACGACATGGCAATCGGACTCGGCTATATGTTCAATATTGCATTACCCATTAACTTCAATTCACCCTACAAGGCTTGTTCCGTTAAAGAGTTATGGCAGCGCTGGCATATGACCCTATCCCGTTTTTTTGTAAACTACGTGTACATTCCTCTGGGAGGAAGCAAAAAGGGAAGGCCTCGAACAATTCTCAATACCATAATAATCTTCTGCTTAAGCGGGCTGTGGCACGGTGCCAACTGGACATACGTCGCATGGGGGACCATGCAGGGTCTCTTAGTCGTGTGGGATAACTTGGGGATCGTTGGAATAAAGGGCAATAAAGAAAAGGTTCCTTCCAAAATCCATATCCCCAGATGGCTGGGATGGTTTTTCACTTTTTCCTTCTTCAACCTGTCCCTGATTTTCTTTCGAAGCGAAAACATGACCTATGCGTTCCAGATGTTCAAAAATATATTCGCCTTTAAAAATACCGGCTATCTATACAAGCTGGCCGCTAATATGGACATTCCTGAATTTTATGTTATCAAGCAGGCCATCAACCTTCTGGCCCCGGATATGCTCAGCACAGTTTACATTGTATTCTTCTTCATCGCGCTGGCTATCAGTGCCTTTGTCCTGACGAGAAAAAATTCTCTCCAGATAGTAGCGGAGACGAATTACGGTTCCAAGTTCTGCTGGTACATTACTATCGTATTCCTATGGTCGCTGATTTCATTTTCACAGGTCAGCACATTTATCTATTTCAATTTCTAGTGTACTGTTTGGCTAATTATGAATGAGACAGCACACTGGCGGCAGATTCATACGCTATACCGCGGCAAATAGACAGAAAGGTATAAAGCAATTGGAGAAAAATTTTATTATATCTTTTTTTAAAAGAATATTGGTAATTATGGCAGTTATCGCCGGATTCGTCATCATATTGGACCCCTTTTTCCATTACCATAAGCCATGGTTCGGGTTAAAGGCAGTTCTGACCGATAAGGAATATCAATGTATCGGCACCCTTCGCACCTTCGATTACGACAGCCTGATCTTAGGCTCCTCCGTGGCTGAAAACTATAATAACGGCTGGTTCGACCAGGGCTTCGGCTGCACTGCCATCAAGGCTGTCCGTTCCTATGGTGCTACCGCGGACTTATGCTACCTTCTGGATACTGCGTATGAAAGTCATGACCTGAAATATGTTTTCTACAGTATGGACACCTCTTCTCTTGCCGCTGATCCTATACCCACCTACGAACTGACCGGCTGTCCCATGTATTTATACAACAAGAATTACTTCGATGACGTACAATATATATATAACAAAGGCGTTTTGTTGGAAAAGACACCTTACCTCATTGCTAACTCTCTTATCGGAGATTACGATGAGAACGACTCCTACAACTGGGCACAGTGGAAACAGTTCAATCAGGACATGGCATTAAACAACTACATGCGGGCACCCCAGATTTCTCCCATGAAAGAAAAGGATTATTATCAAGATGTACTGAATGCCAATATCGGACTGGTAGAGGATCAGATTACCGCTCATCCCGAAACACAGTTCAAAATTTTCTTTCCTGCCTACTCTATGCTTTGGTGGGACAACATCTACCGCACAGGCGATTTGGAGGCTTACCTTTACAACATGGAACAAACCGTAGGACGGCTGCTCACCTATGACAACGTCCAAATGTTTTATTTTCAGGATGAGACCGAGATTATAACCAATCTCAACAACTACATGGACACTCTCCATTTTTCCCCTGAAATTAACCAATATATGACTGATCAGATCATCGCAGGAGACAGACAGCTCACTCTGGAAAACTATGAGCAGACTTTCTCCGACATGCGCCACTTCGCATATAGGATTGTAAACGAATGGATCCTCCCTTACGAGGACTCCATAAAGATCGACTACACTCAAAGTTGATGCGAAGCTGGGTATACTGTCTAGAACTGTTCGCAAAAAGGACCTTTTAACACCCTGATCTTATTACATGATAAAAAGGCTGTTTACCGTCCATTCAGGATAGTAAACAGCCTCTTCGTTTAATTATTTACTGCACAATTGCCAGCTTATAATTAGTTAGCGTCTGTTGCTTCTGTATCTGCTGCTTCATCAGTGGTTGCTGCTTCATCTGTTGCTGCTGCGTCTGTTGCTTCTGCATCCTCAGCTACTTCTTCAGTTGCTGCTGCATCTTCTGCTACTTCTTCAGTTGCTGCTGCGTCTTCTGCTACTTCTTCGGTTGCTGCTGCGTCTTCTGCTACTTCTTCAGTTGCTTCTACGTCTTCTGCTACTTCTTCAGTTGCTGCTGCATCTGTTGCTTCTTCCGTAACTGCTTCAGTTTCTACTGCTGCATCTTCCGTTGCTACGTCTGTGTTTCCACAAGCCATCATCAATGTTGCGCATGTTGCTACTGCTGTTAATAATAAAACTACTTTCTTTTTCATAATTTTTTTCCTCCTAGAAATATGAAATGTTTTTTGTTGATACAAACCTATGTATGTGGTTCCTATATCAACTTTTAACATAATATGTCATAAATGTGTCCAAAGTGTGAACAGATTCTTGATTTTTTATTAATCTCCCGAATACTTTCTCCACGATCTCTCTTCAACCCCAGTTAAATAGCCGCTTCACGAATATATTTACAAATTCATTTTTTTTCATTAAACTATACTCATAACCTGATACCATAACCTTTTTATGAAAGGAATCAAACATTATGAAATTAATCTCATGGAACGTAAATGGCCTCCGTGCCTGCATCGGCAAAGGCTTCCTGGACTTCCTGGTCTCCGAATCCCCTGATATTCTCTGTTTACAGGAGACCAAGCTCCAAGCCGGCCAAATCGATCTGGACCTCCCCGGTTACTTCCAATACTGGAACTACGCCGAGAAAAAAGGCTATTCCGGTACCGCTATTTTCACCAAAGAGGAACCTCTCTCCGTCTCCTACGGAATAGGGATCGAAGAACACGACCACGAAGGCCGCGTCATCACGCTGGAATTCCCGGAATTCTATATGATAACCGTATACACCCCCAATTCTCAGGACGAGCTGGCGAGACTATCCTACCGTATGAAATGGGAAGATGATTTTCTTTCTTATCTGAAGACGCTGGAAAAGGAGAAGCCCGTCATTTTTTGCGGTGATTTAAACGTAGCTCATAAGGAAATTGACCTTAAGAACCCCAAAACCAACCGCAAAAACGCGGGCTTTACAGATGAAGAGAGAGAAAAATTCACTATTTTAACCGAATCCGGTTTTATTGACACCTTCCGTTACTTCTATCCTGATAAGGAGGGCATCTACTCATGGTGGTCCTACCGTTTCAGTGCCAGAGCCAAAAACGCCGGTTGGCGTATTGACTATTTCCTCGTGTCGGACAGCTTAAAGGATCGCTTGCAGGACGCTGTCATTTACACTGACGTGCTCGGCTCCGATCATTGTCCTGTGGGTTTACTCATCTGATTGTACCAAATATCCCGGGTCAGCTAACGTTTGCTGTACTTCCATCGAACCGTCGTAATAATGGAGCAGCAGGCCTACTACCCTCGTATAACTTAAGATTCCGTCTCCCACACCGTTAAGAACCATGGAAGTCTCCGATAATTTGTCGGAGACTTTATCTACGACTTCCGTATTGATGAGCGCCTTTGCCTCAACCTTTTCCCAGGCAGCTTCTCTTAAGAATACGTTCTCCTTCTTTACCTGATCAGATATCTTTACACGGGAATCGTAGATTTCATTATTTCTGCCTATCGCATCATAATATTCGTTGTTTATATAATTCAAAACGCTTAAATAACCACTGTATTGGAACGTCACATCCGAAGAATTGGCACAAGCCAGAAAACCGATCAGATTCGCCTCATCTTCGAACATAAATCCTTTCAGATGGGCATATTCGTGACAGATAGTTGCAGGGCGGTTGATTTCCAGCATCAGGCTGTTATAATTGGCCTCCATGGAAAAAGGGAAAAAATATCCTTTCATCTTTTGCTGACTGAAAAACCCTGAGAAGTAAAATTGCTTCGGCATGGGATAATAACCACCTAACTGCTCACAATATTTGCTTAAATTTCTCATGGACTCTATAGCAATTTCCTCCATATTATCGGGATAAATAATATTGCCCTTTTCGTCCCTGTTCACTTGCTTCGCCAGCTCATTGGCCCTTATGACCACGTAATCTCTAAGGTTTTCCAATTCCTCCAGCGTATATTCCTTCTGCAATAAATCCGGAAGTAGCGGATCCTGTGGCGACATCCGGTCAAGCATCCCATACCTCTGCGTCAAAGCAGAGCTGTGATACGGAATAAAACAGTTCAAGGTCATCACCCCGCAAAACCCCGCGAATATCCACGCATAAGCGGTAAAATATCTGCCGCAAAAACCCATGACCTTGGAATAGATCGAAGAGCGTTTAAAAGCTAATAAAAAAATAGCCGCAACGAATCCCAGCACAACAGCTATCATTGTTACTACCAAGCCTGCTGCCATCATTATTTCTCCAATAGAAAAAGGGAACAACCCTGTAAACCGTCCATATGTATTCACCCATAGGGGAAAAATATTCCGCACATAAAAGTTACAGAATGCCTCACTTTCCCATGCAATGGCATTCAGAACTGCAATCAACGCGAAAATCCCCAACAATGTCAAGAACCCTCTCCGTCTCATCCCACACCTCCCATGAATCTACAACACCCCTGCTGCTTACAATTAAAGGATAGCAGATAGATATGAAGTAGGAATGATAATTTGTAAATAATTTATGAATAATTTATAAAATATTTTCATTTATTCATTTTTATTTGGTAATATTATACAATTTTTTATTTTTTTGCACCTGTTATCCTTTTAAAAATGCAGAGAAATAGCATAAAAATACTTTCTTCATAAGATTAAGCAGGGCTCGCATATAGTATTATAGTACTGTTTTTAAAAAATTAAGTAATTCTTCAATATTTTTGCACACCCTTTAGTATATTATATTATCAGATTTGACATTAGAAAGGCATCTTATGAAACGGACAAACCTTCGGGTATTTCAGGCTATTTTGCTCACTATTACATTTACGTTCCTTTTTTCCGCATGCGGGGACTCTGCCTCCATCAAGAAAGAAGATATAACCACCTACAAGATCCGCATACCGGGCACGGAAGAAAGCTATGAGTTTTTATATCTGACAGATACTCATATGATCGTTCCGGGAGATAAAGAAAATCAGGAAATATCCGATTACGAGAAGCAGCGCCTTCCTGTTTTCACCATGGAGGACGTTCCTTCTCCCTTCCTACAATTTCCCCAGTGGATTCAATATGCCAATGAACAGGATTTCGACGGACTGCTGCTTGGGGGAGATATCATCGATTATCCTTCCGCCTCCAATCTGGAATATCTGAAGACTTGTTTGGACGATTTAAAGATACCTTATATATATAATATAGGCAATCACGACTGGACCTATCCTTGGGAATATATGACCGAAAAGGGGAAGAGCGAATACCTCCCCCTCTTTAACTCATATATGGAAAATAACACCTCTATCCATACAAAGGAATACGAAGACTTTACCATCGTAGCCGTAAATAACAGCAGTAATCAGATCACCCCTGATGCGCTTACCCGGTACAAGGAAATCCTCGCTGAAAAGAAACCTGTCATTCTCATGCTGCACGTACCCCTTTACACCGAGGCCGTTCTTCATAAAGCTGCTGCTGTCTGGAAAGGAGGCGTAGTTCTGGGAGGAGGAATCCACGGAGGCATTTATCCTGACACCGTATCTACGGAGTTTATCACCCTTACTACGGCGAAGGACAGTCCGGTAGAGCTGGTGCTGGCCGGTCACGTTCATTTCGCGTTAAAAAGTGACATTCAAGGAGAAAAAAACATACCCCAAATTATCGGGGACGCCGGATACAAAGGAAAAGCGACTATTATTCAAATTTCCGGCTGAACTTTTTCTAAGGTATCCCTTTCGACATATTTTCATATTATATAACAAGTCAACGATTATGGACTCTGTTATGTACGTACTTTTTGGAACCTTCCTCTTTGTCCTCCTTTTTTCCTGTTTCATTAGCCACAGGCGCCGGGAAAAAATATTGAAAAAAGTGTGCGCCCTGAATAACGATGAAAAATATAATATTATGAACGAGCTTCTGGAGCCCTTCGGATTTTCTTATTTGGCATCCCAGGATATTCTTGTTTCCCGCACCGATTCAGATAAGAGCAGGTCCGGCTGCCGTTTTTATCTTGTCCTTTACCGCCTCCCCATTTATTTTGACTACAAAGATAAGACGTGGCTGGTGGAGTTACGCAGGGGACAATACGGAATCAATACCGGCGGAGAAATAGATATCTATTATGCCGACCGGATACTGAATCAACGGGAAATTAAAAGCACGCCTTTTTACAGCGTATCCGACAATGAAATGCCTCAGCTTTCCTTCTGCCTATTCAGAAAAGGAGTCCGCATCGCAGATGTCCTCTCCAGACAATGGTGGCTGTCTGCCTTTTCCATGGGCCGCTTTTCTGAACCCGCCGATTTGTTTATGCAGGCAAGCATCTCTTTTCCCAGTCAGGAAATGGTCTGGGCCTTCGTAAAGAGTCTTAAGGCTGCGGGTTATACCAAGGAAGACTTCAATGTAACTCTTAACACCGTAACATTTTACTTTGCCGGCTCCTCCATACGTCCCCGCAGGCTGCATCGCATAAGAGACGCTATCGCCCAGCTTATCAATCAATTTTGGTACAGCATGTACCTCTTCGTTACGCGGCCCTTTTGCTTGTCTCTCGACCGGCTTTTATATTTATATTACTATCTTCCTCATATATTCTTCAAAATGCTGCATATCAATAAATATAATAAGTTGAATCAGCAAAGAAGGAACCGTTCATGAGCTACTATTCACGTCTTAACAAATCTTTCGAGGGAGCACTGAAGCTCCCTCTGACAGACCGTTCCAAATACGTTCTGATCAGTGACTGCCACCGTGGCACGGGCACCTCATACGATAATTTCCTAAAAAACCAAAATCTATATTTTGCGGCGCTTCAGCACTATTATCAATACGGTTATACTTATATCGAGCTGGGCGACGGGGATGAACTGTGGGAAAACCGCAGTATGGAACAGATTATCCAGACCCATAGCAACGTGTTCTGGCTACTCTCCCTTTTCCGTCAGGAAGGCAGGCTGTATATGCTTTATGGAAATCACGATATGATAAAAAAGAACAACCGCTATACACAAAAAACCTGCAGTACCTACCACTGCAGCAGTGAAAATATTTCTTTTTGGGAAAAGCAGCCCCTCTTCCCCAATATGACTTTTCACTCCGGCATCATTCTGGAAAATGTTCCATCACCTTCTATAAATAATGAAGCCCACTACTACCCTCCCGGAGACGATACATGCGGCCCTCACGACGTATATCTGACCCATGGCCACCAAAGCGATCTGTTCAACTCTACTTTCTGGATGTTCACCCGTTTTCTCGTACGGTATATCTGGAGACCTCTGGAGAGATTCGGCGTTCTTGACCCTACCAGCGCCGCCAAGAATTACACGAGGAAACGCAGGACGGAACAGCGCCTGCAGCATTGGGCGGCAAAGGAAAAGCATATATTGATTACCGGCCATACCCACCGTCCTTCCTTAACGGAAGAGGATAAATTTTATTACAACAGCGGGAGCTGTGTGCACCCCCGCTGTATTACATGCCTTGAAATCGAATATAAGCGTATCCGCCTCGTAAAATGGACTCTCGCAACAAGACCCGATATGACCCTCTACGTATCGAGGGATGTGCTGGCCGGCCCGGTTTATCTGGACCGTTAATACCATCGTGTGACCTTGTCAAACGATGGTAGAAGCGCCTTAGCCTTTTACCGCTCCAATCATGACACCTTTCTCAAAATACTTCTGCACGAAGGGATATACGCACAGAATCGGGAGTGTGGACACGATAATTACCGCGTATTTCACTTGATCTGCTGAAGACTGGGCATAACCGCCCTGAACGCCTCCGCTTCCGCTGGAAAATGCTTCGTTCAGGAGCAGAATCCTTCTCAGGACGATCTGAAGCGGCTCATTGTTCTTGTTACTGTTGAAAACGAGGGGGTTAAAATAATCGTTCCAGTGGAATACCGCATAGTACAAAATAAGTACGGCGATTACCGCCTTCGATAAGGGGATCACCACCTTCCAGAAATAGGTGAAGTGAGAGCAACCGTCCAAAACCGCCGCCTCATACAGATCATGCGGTATGGAATTCTCTATAAAGGTCCTTGCGATAATCAGGTTATATGTATTAATTGCTACCATAATAATCAGAATCGTTTTGGTGCTGATCAGACTCAGCGAGCTCACCGTCATATAAAGAGGCACCAGACCGCCGCTGAAAAACATCGTAAATACAAAATAAAACATAACTTTCCCCCGGGCCTTGAAGTCCGGTCTGGAAAGAGCATAGGCTGCCGGCATTGTTATTGCTAAATTAAGTACAGTTCCCGCTGTAACATACAGAATGGTGTTGGCATAGCCCTTCCATATTCTCACATCCTCCATAATCTGTTCATAGCCATAGAGCCTGATATCCTTTGGCAGGAAGGTGACCTTTCCGAGATTTACCAGATTAGAATTACTGATAGAGGCAATAACGACAAACCACAGTGGGTACAGAATAATCATAAATATAATGATACTTAAGGCGATTACCGCCGCTCCGAATATTTTGTCCGCCGGACTTTTATATTTTACTCTTACTGCTCTTGCCATTTCGAAACGCCTCCTTACATCAAGCCAGTGCCGGAGACACGCTTGGAAATTTTATTGGTTACGACCAGAAAAAAGAAATTGATAAGCGTATTGAACAGTCCCACCGCCGCGCCAAAGCTAAACTGCGCTTTTTTGATCGCTACGGAATAAATATAAGTGGATATAACCTGGGATGCCCCCAGATTCAGACTGTTCTGCATCAGATATACCTTATCGAAGCCTACGTTCAGAATATTTCCCATGTTCAAAATGAGCATGATAATAATCGTGGGCATGATTGCCGGAAGATCGATGTGGATCATCGTCTGCCATCTGTTCGCTCCGTCTATCTTACAGGCGTCGTAAAGCTGCGTATCCACAGCGGAAAGCGCCGCAAGGAAGATAATGCTGTTCCAGCCCATGGTCTGCCATATTCCCGACAGAACGTAAACCGGGACAAATGCCGATTCCGTACCTAGCAGGTTAACGTTCTGACTCACAAGATGAAGCCCCTTCAAGAAATTGCTGATAACACCACTGTTATTGGCAAGCATGATGTTCAACATGGACACCAGAACCACCACCGATATGAAATAAGGAATATAAACAGTAGTCTGGACCACTCTTTTCCACTTCTTATTCCGAATCTGGTTGATGATCATAGCCAGAATGACCGGCGCCGGAAAACCCAGGATAATGCTGGTAGCCGCGATAATAAAGGTGTTTTTCAGGGTAGGCCAGAACATCGGGCTTTCAAAATATTGTTTAAAGTACTTCATCCCCACGAACTCACCGCCGGTTATACCGGCGGTAAAGCTGTATTCACGGAACGCCAACTGTATGCCGTACATCGGAACATAACAGAAAACGAAGATATAGACTATACCCGGCAGCAGCATGAGCCAGAGCTGCCAGGTATGTGTAAAATAATTTTTGATTTTATTACCTTTTGCCGTAAGTGCGTTCATAAGAATCACCTTTTATTTATTTTCCAAGATAAACATCAAATGCCTTTTGACGGATTTCCAATACCTGCTGCAGACCCGCATTGTTCACGCTCTGTACATAAGTATCCCAGTCCGCATCAATATCGGATTCTCCGGTCATCCATAAGGACCAATAGTTATCAATAATACCGTTGATACTGGCTTGTGCCATTGCCATCGTGTTCTGCTCGTCTTCCGTATACTTCATCATAAACTGCGGATAGCTATCCATTTCATCAGCCTTTGCAATTATATCGTTATAATACTCCCTCTCCTTTAAAGCATATGTCATATCCTGCGCCATTTCGATAGTACAATCCTGTCTGATATACATTGGGCCGTTATCTGCAAATGCGTTGGTCCATTTCCATGTACCTGCATCCGTATCCTTGTCGAGGGGATCTAAGACCTTGTAGGTATTGTCTCCCGTCTTTTCCACACAGCCATCGGTAATGCCGCCAAATAATACCTGGACAGAAGTATCCGCATCGTAGAAGCCATCAATAAATCTCATTGCCGCATCCTTATCGGAGCAGTCGGCGCTCATTGCGACTCTGTTAACCGATAAGTTCAATCCGGTGTAATCGTCTCTCCAACGGGTATCATAGGTGCCTGCCGCAACGCCGATATCATAATCGAGAGGCGCTAATGGTTCATACTGCTCATAGAGAGTAGGTCCGAATTTATCCGTCTCCTCCCATCCGAATACTACACCTACCAGCGCATCACCATTTTCATTGCCGCGGGATAAAGACTGAAATGCGGAATAATCATTGGTCAGTGCGTTTTCATTGATCAATCCCTGGGAATACAGATCCTGTAAATACTTCATGAACAATTTATATCTCTCGTCTACCGCATAATTTTTCACCTGACCATCCTCGGCAAAATATGCATCTATGCCCCAGTTGGTCAATTGAATTCCCATTCCCCCCAGAAGGTTCGTGAGAGAATATGCGGAGTTGAACCAGGCGTTATTGCCGCCGTATGCATTGTAATCCAGAGGAATTTCATCGTTCATATCTCCGTTGCCGTTAGCATCCTGTTCCTTGAAGGCCTTCAAAACTGCTTCCAGCTCGCTGAAGGTAGTGGGTTTTTCCAATCCGAGGTTATCCAGCCACTGCTTATTAATAAACATTACCGTATTGGTGGATGGCCATTTCCCTTGGAATTTCGGGATACCGTAAATCTTTCCATCCAAGGTAGCCAACACCTTCGTATCGGGCTGTTCGGTAAACATTGCTTGAATATTGGGTGCATCCTTTTCAATCAATTCGGTCATATCTTCAAATAATCCGTTATATGTAGTGTAGTCGGAATCGATAGTCGCATTAAATACCAGATCCGGTATATCTCCGGATGCAAATCTGGTAGCCTTTACCGTTTCCCAGTCCGTGTAAATAGTTTCCCATTCGATGTCCACTCCTGCTTTTTCTTCAATTTCCTGAAGCCACTGCATTTCATTTAAATCCTTGGTCAACGGGTGTGCGATGAACAGGGCACTTAGTTTTACCTTTTCACCGGATGCCGCCTTGTCGGTGCTTTCTGCTTCGGTAGAAGCAGATGTACTGGATGTACCGCTTGTGGATGCACTGTCTGACGTTTCACCTCCACAGCCTGCAAGTGCAGATGCAGTCATCATAGCTGCCAGTGTCAGTGCTGCAATTCTCTTTTTCATACTTTTTCCTCCAATCATTCTTTCTTGTTACTTTTTGATATATAGTTCGTCAAAAATTCTGCATTCGCCATTAAGGCCTATATTTTGAAACTTCACGATAACCGTGTTATTTCCCAGTAAAATTTCCTCCGGCAGGAGATATTCCTTCGTATAGAACGCTTCATCTTCTCCTAAAAGAGTTTCAGTTATAAACAACTCGTCGTTCAAATAAATATTGAAGGAGCTTCCTTCATCCGCATCGGCGTAAGTAACGCAAAGTTTCTTCGCCTTCGCTGTCAGACTCAGCTCATAGGAGAACCAGCCATTTCCTTTCACATAACGGCACCGATGTCCATCCACCCTCGACGTGTCCGTTTTCTCACCCTTGATATGATGTGCAAGCTCGTATTGCTCATTCCCGATAGGGATGGTATCAATCTGGCTCTTTGAAAGCGCCTGCCTCATCTTCTCCCTTTCTCTATATCTTGCTAACGTCTGGGAGCCCTTCTGGCAAAGCTTAAAATAAATACCGTAACGCTCCTGATATCTTACATAATGCGGAGTAAATACCAGCTCTCTGTCGGTTTCTGTATTTTTCAATGTAAATTCCAATTTCCCGGGAGTGCGAACCAGATTCTTATCCAAATCCGCTTTCCACTCTGAAATTGTTCCATTTTCCACTACGATATAATCCTTGATTAACAATTCCTTCTTGGGAACAAGAACATCAACTCCGGTAATCGTCGTATCCATCATCTGTTTTCCCAGCCCTGCGCTGAGCACAAAAGGACCATAGGTAAATGCAACGGCATTCTTGTTATCGGGAAGGGTGTGCAGCACAAGACTCATGGGAAAGGTGATTTCTATCTCATCTCCCTCCTGCCAGCGCGAACACAAGATGAAGTACCCCTCTTCCTCTTTGCTTGTCGTCTCCTTCATGGCTTTTCTTATCTGAGGACTCTTTTTACACCACTCGGGTATACGCAGCGCAATTTCCGTCTGTTCATTTTTTTCTCCGCTTTTTACCACTTTTATCCTGACATTATCGCTTGTACGGAAATCTACGATTACTTCCAGCTCAAGTCCATCTTCCTCTGTAAATACCTTGGAACTTACAAAACGGTTGATATAGACCCTTCCAGGAAGTGTGAAATAAATCCCTTCTGTCAGCTTGGTGAAATTCTCCATTCCGGTTCCTGTACAGCACCAGAAACGGTCGAAGGGCGTTCCAAATACCTTGAAATATCCCGTAGCCATAGGCTGGAAATAAGTAGTCATTCCCGTCCGCGGATGTTGGGAAGAAAGAATCGTGTTAATGAACGATCTCTCATAATAATCTGCATATTTTTTCTCTCCCGTAATCTGGAACAGCAGCTTTGAAAGCTTCAGCATATTGTATGTATTGCATGTCTCGCAATTACAAGCCGTTCTCTCGTCGTCCAGTATATCCGGTTCTCCGAAATGCTCCCATTCACTGTTTCCGCCGGTGATATAAGTATGATGCTCAGTCACTGTCCGGTAAAAGTTCTCGGCAGCGCGCAAATAAAAGCTTTCCTTATCCTCCTGCGCTCCGTTTCCAAAGGCGATATAGCGCTTTAATCCACCTATTAGCTTTGGAATAGTAGCGTTGGCATGCAGTCCGTTTAAAACATCCCTGTTCTCGTACATTGCTTGAAAAAGCGGCATTTCATCAAACTGGTGCGCTGCCTGAGCAAACCTCTCGTCTCCCGTCTCCATATATAAATCGTAAAGACAGTCGTTCATTCCTCCGTATTCCACATCCAAAACTACTGTTCTTGTCTCTTCGCTCCAAGCGCAGCACCTGCGATATATCCAGAGTCCGAGTGATGTCATTATCTCATATGCCATGTTGCTTCCCGTAAAACGGTAGGCAGATATAAGCCCTTCCATCACCTTATGCATGGTATACCATGGTACCCAAACGGGTCTTTTACTTTCTACTCTATCGAACAGCTCACTGGGAGAAGCGAACAGATAACCGTCCTCGTGCTGGCTCTTCTTCAGCTCCGAGAGGATATATTCTATTTTCCGAAGGAATATCTCATCCTTCGTCTCTCCGTATGCCTGCGAAATAGCCGTCAAATAATGTCCCAGCGTGTGCCCCTGGATCTCCGTACTCTCCCATCCGGGATAGCGTCCGGTCTTGGCCGCAATACCTCCGGTCTCCAGAAATCCGGAAAGCAGCTTATCTACATCCAATTCATTCAAATACTTTAGCTCCAACCGGAAAGCATTTTCCAAAAAAGGATCTGTGATTCTGACGCTGCCATACTCAAGCTCCTTATACCGAATCACTCTACTTCGTTTTCCCATTTTGTCAGTTTTCATATTCTTATGAATTCTCCTGTCCCTTTTGTTATGTTCTACGGGCCAAATATAGCATCATATAAGAGAAAGTAAAATATCATACTGCTTTATAAAGTGTAAAATTGTAATATATTTCTTTTTGACACTACTATATTCTGTGATTTTTACACTTTTTCTAACTTTTATGTACATTATGACTATATATCTTTACTTTTATCAAAAATTATTATATAATATTTTTAATTAAATGCATCTTAAAGACACATATTTACACTTGAAAATATGTTATAAAGTTCATTTAGGTGTCATTTCGTTTGGTAATAAGTATCTCAAGGTGAGAAAGGGTGTGATTTTTCTATGTATGTATACGAATTTTATATTGAACATCCGATGAATTATGTCATGACTGGAAAGTTTGAAGCGCCTTCCCCTAACTGGGTGCATGAGGATTTTCCTCTGACGGACTATGAGTTATTTGTGGTTACAAAGGATACCTTGTACATTTCCTATAACGGGGAGCCATTTACTATAAATGAAGGAGAGTTTCTTCTGCTTCCTCCCCTTCCTCCTCCGAACAACCGCAGAAAGGGCATTCGACCTTCCCATTGCAGCTTCTATTGGCTTCATTTTTCCATAGACCATGAGGTGGCCCTGAGTGCCATTCCCAACTCCAGGCATACGGCTTATCCTTATACCGTTCCTCAATACACCATCGCTATTCCGCGCCAGGGAAAGATTCCTCATGCGGAAAAGATCGTGGTGCTCATGAAGCAGCTTCAGGACGCTATTCGCAGCAACTATGACAGTACTACCGCTAACTATCTTTCTACTACTATTCTTTGCGAACTTTACAGCCAGTTCTATCGGGAAAATAATGTCAGTCAGCGCTCGAAGCGAACCCAGAAGCAGATGTACTATGATATTATCGATTATGTGAAGTCAAATACAGACAAGAATCTGAAGGTGGCAGATGTGGCCGCTCATTTTTGCTATAACGAAAAATACCTCTCCCATCTGTTCAGCAATATAGCAGGTATACCGCTCAAGCAGTTTATCCTGAACGTAAAAATGGATGCCGCCAACTTCATGCTGACGGATACAAATGCTTCCATCAGTGAAATTGCGGCATCCTTGGGGTTTACGGACAGCCATAACTTTGCCAAAGCCTATAAGAAAATTGCAGGACTCACTCCTACAGAGTATCGCAACGCATTTTTCAAACGGTTGTTATATCATGTTTAAAGCTGTACTATTCTCGCTTTTATTTTGTCGACGAACGTTTTATCGTGCTCTACCATAAGAAGGGTAGGGTTATATTTCATGATCAGATCCTCAATCTGCATCCTGGAAAATACATCGATAAAGTTAAGAGGCTCATCCCAAATATAAAGGTGAGCCTGTTCACAAAGGCTTCTCGCGATGAGAACCTTCTTCTTCTGGCCACCGCTGTACTCCTCCATGTTCTTTTCGAACTGGATTCTGGAGAAATCCAGCTTCCTGAGTAATGTCTTAAAAAGAGTCTCATCAATATCATACTTCTTAGCATAATCGGAGATGCTTCCCAAAAGGTGAGAAGTGTCCTGAGGTACATAAGAAATGACCAGGCCCCCCGCAGGTTCGATCTGTCCGCTCACCTTTCCGGCATACTCCCTTTCCATATCATAGCTGCAGCGCGCAGATTCCGGGGCGCTAGATAATACAGCCTTTATGATACTGGACTTACCGCAGCCATTTCTTCCCTGAAGCACGATCTTTTCACCGTTTCGAACTTCCAGATTGAAACCGCCGATTATTTGTTTTTCATTCCTGTCTTCATATGCGCCACTTAACGAGTAGGAGATTTCCACACTCTCCAGGCGCACTAACACATCTTTATGATGCCTTAACGGGAACAGCTTAAGGTCATCCGTGGTCTCGATATTTTTAAGCAAAGACGACTTTTCTTCTATCGCCCTCTCCTGCCGCCTTTCTGTGTTTTTGCGGCGCATCTGCATACGGCGGGACTTTTCCCCTACATAGGCTCTGGTATCAATATTCTTTTCATATTTCTCAGATTTTTTTCCTATTTTGGTGGCTTCCACGTTGTCAGCCCATTCCCTGGACTGTCTGGCTGATTCCTTTAGACGGTAGATATCCTTCTTCAGCCGTTCATTCTCCGCCAGCTCATATTCATCCTGCCTCATCTTATTTTCCCACCAACTGGAAAAATTGCCCTGCTGTACTTCGATATTTGTCTTGTTGATAGTCAGCACGTGATCGATGCACTCATCCAAAAACATCCTGTCATGGGATACGAGGATAAAGCCTTTCTTCTTATTTAAATAGTTACTGACCAGTTCTCTCGTCTGCATATCAAGATGGTTGGTAGGTTCATCGATCAAAAGGAAGCTGTTTTCTTTGGAAAAAAGAACCGCCAGCATTACTTTCGTCTGCTCTCCGTTGCTTAAGGTGTCAAAGGGCCTGTAAAAAACCTCCGTATCTACCTGAAGCAGCGTTAGTTCCCTGCATACCTTCCAAAATTCGTAATCCGGGTAAATCTCCTCCACCACAGCCAGCGTATCCCTGGAACGATCGGCTATTGCAAAGGGAAAATAATCGAATTCCACACTGGATGTTATCGTTCCCTTGTATTCATATTTCCCCTGAAGAAGATTTAAAAAAGTAGTTTTTCCTCTGCCGTTTCTTGCAATGAATCCTAGTTTCCAATCCGTATCTATCTGGAAAGATACGTCCTCAAATATATTGTCATAGCTTCCGTCATAATAAAAAGTTAAATGGTTTACACTTATTTGTGACATTTATATACCTCCGCTTTATAGGATTCGCCCACTTTCGTGACCGAATCCCTTTCTTTCTTATTACAGAAAAAAAGGTGCAGAAATAATTATCTGCACCTGACAAATCACACACTTACTATTTGGCCTACCAGCTTCATAATAACGAATGATACCTTATTAATAATATCAAAAGATGTCCGATCAAAATTATTCCTGCACGCATGATAACCAAACCCCGGCCGCTGTATCACATCACTCTAACGACCGAATCACCATGCACATCATTCAGTTACTGATTAGCAAGAATAAATAATCATCCACACATCTCCTATTCTTTAAATTTTCTCCATCAATATATCATTTGTTTAAATAAATGTCAACTGTGTCTCTTCTGATTTACTAGTTATCATTATTTCATAGCAGCTTTCATACTATGATAAGAATATACCGCTGTTGAAACCGCCCATATAATTAAAACAGTAAGAACGGAAAGGAAACCTATTCCGGTAGTCAGCCCTAGAAGCATAAAACATACCCACAATATCATACACAGCATATTAACTGCTCGATAGGACTTATATGCCGCTTTGTAAATAGTAAAAAGTTCGGCCTCATCACTGCTTTCTTCCCACCTTTTATGGAAATTCATATCATATACGCTTCCCTTTTTCTCGGGATTCAAGAGCCTTATACAATCTATCAGCTTTTGCTGCAGCATTGTCATCGCTATGATACCTACTACCAATATCAAAACTGCAAACAATAAAAATCCTATACTTTTACCCGTTACCATGAAGTTCATAAAAAGGAATACTATAACGGAAAAACAAAGAAAATGTAAAATGACCATCGCATTTGTTATCCATAAATGAAAAGAAAGTCTTTTTTCAATTGATTCTAATTTTATTTCTTCATCATTTTCTATGAGCCTTGTCGCTGCCTTTTTGCTATATCCAATACTTCGAATACACCCGATTACCTCTGCTGCCGTTAGGATGAGTACGGCGACTGCAAAAATAATGCTTATCATTCCGGCATTGTTTATCATGAAATCTCTAAACGACTCCGATATTCTTGGAATCGCAGCACCCGCCATTATTGAAAAGAATCCGAAAATCGCACCAACTATAGCACTAACAAGAATAACGATCAGAAAACTTTTTCTTGCTTTTCTGTTATCTTTTCTAATGATTTCTTCCTGATTTTCATTTATCAGCACATTATTATTCTTCATTTATTTCTCCTCCTCATAATTAAATATGTCTTCCACTGCTGTGTCGAATACCTTGGCAATCTTTATCGCCAAGGTCACGGACGGAGAATAATCTCCTCTTTCTATCATACTGATAGTCTGTCTGGAGGTTCCCACCAAACCGCCTAACTGCTGCTGATTTAAACTCTTTTTCGCACGGTATTCTTTCAGCTTGTTATACAAGGGCATTTCCTCTCTCCCCTTTCGTCTTATTATATTATATGAGATCATTATGACAACTTTCCTTGTCATAATGATTCTAACATTGACAAGAAAAGTTGTCAATTACTTTTTATGTAATAAGCTCATTTTCCTATCACGATCAGGATATCAAAAGTCGTTTCTGTTAACTTTATGAGGCAATAGGACCAAAGCAGGAGTCTTTCTGCTTTGGTCCTATTGCCTCATAGATTATAAAACATGACTTTTGACACTCGGATCCTCTTACATAAAAAATAAAAGCCGGCACTTAGTCATAAAATGACCGTTTATGCTGACTTTTATCTAATAAATCACTACTGCATCTCTACTGTTGCTTTAGGTGTGAAAATTTAACTTCCTTTTTTGTAAGCAGGATACTGCTGACTAAAGCGGTAAACGGTGCCACCGTTACCAGCCCGAAGCTTCCTACAACGGTATCCAGTACTTCTGATGCTACATATTTATAGTTAAGGATATGCATAATCGGAGTTCCCTGAGCCATAAATACCATTAACAGAGCAATATATCCTCCGGAATAAGCCAGCAGGAGTGTAGTAGTCATAGTCCCCATCGCTGCCCGGCCCACGTTCATTCCCGAAACAAATGCCTCTTTCCATCCAATATCAGGTTTCTTCTCTACCACCTCGTTAACAGCCGAGGTAATATCCACTGCCAGATCCATCATAGCGCCGCAAGAACCGATAACGATACTGCTCATAAAGATAGCCGTCAGATTCAGATGCTGATACCCTGCATACAGCAGCGATTCCGAATTGGCCATGACCGCTCCGTGTATTTTTAGCACACCGGTAAATGTAATCCCCATAATGCAGGTGATCAACGTTCCCAAAAGAGAACCAAGAATAGCCGATAGAGACTTGATATCTATTCCCCACACAAAGAAAATAATCATGACTGTCAAAAAAGCCGTTACCAAGAGCCCTACCGCGATAGGGTTATATCCGTTCAGATACAGAGGCACCAGCACCTTCCAAATTAACAGTACGCTGATGATAAAGGAAAAAATGGCGCGCATTCCATTGAAACCGGCTATCATAATTAAAAAGAATGTAAAAAGTCCTGCCAGAATAAGTTCTTTATCCAGCCTGTAATAATCCGACATGGTGACATTCGTAGGATTCCCCTGCCCATCCACACTGATTACTACCAGCGCCTTATCACCCGCCTTAAAAATTTTATCACTTTCCAGAGAGCCGCTGAGCATATTTACTCCCTTCAGTTCTCTGCCTTTAAATCTGCCATCCAGTATCTCGACCTTACAGATTTGTTCTCCGGACTGAATCAGCCCGGAGGAAATCACACTGCTTTCATCGGTGGACAGAACCTTTACCTTGCACCGCACGGCCTCCCTATAGATTACCGCATCTTCATATCCGGTGGGAAGGATAATCAGAAAAGCAATCATCAGCATCCCAACTACGATAAATAGAAACTCTCTTTTCCTATTACTCTTCATCTTATCAGTTTACTCCGGTAAGTGCTGCGAGTTTAGTGTAAATCTGAGTATTGTCATAGTATCCTCCGAAATCCTCCTGCCCAGGTCCCATAGCAAATACTTCTACAGGAAGTCCGGTATGGGCATAGGAAGAAAAGCTGATGCCGGATTTGTTATTCAGCAAATGAGTGATCGTTACAGTAAGAGGCTCGTAAGACCCGTACAGCACATATTCTTCCTGTGAAAATTCTTTCTCCTCGCCGGTACGGCTCATAGTAGTTTCATAAGCCTTCTTAAGCTTCTCATATTCGTAATCTGTCAGCACCAGAGCGCCGGTATCCTCAGATTCAGGGTGTTTATCCGCACTATCCTTTTGAGAAGTCTTATCACCGCCTTCTGTAATAGGTGTCTCCAGCCCGAATAACTCCGTAATGTCCTTCATCACCGTATCAAAGTCTGACTTGTTTTCCTTATAACCCTTCACATAGTCACTGTCAAACTTGGCGTAAGAAATATGCTGGTTGGAAATATTTGTAAGGAAGGTATCATAATCCGTTCCCGCATAACCTATGGTGAGGCCGCCGGTCTCATGGTCTCCGGTTACCAGAATCAATGTTTCCTCCGGATGCTTCTCATAAAACTTCACGGCCACAGCCACAGCTTCGTCCAGAGCTAATGTATCCGTCAGAGTGGCTGCCGCATCGTTGGCATGGCAGGCCCAGTCAATCTTACCGCCCTCACACATCATAAAGAAACCTTTTTCGGAATCCTCCATCACACTGATTCCCTTTTCCACATAATCTGCCAGAGACCAGTCTCCCTCTTCTCTGTCCATATCATAATCCATAGCATCTGCATCCGCCAAATGCTCATCTATTATGATAGCCTTATCCACATCAGCGGAAACTGCCTCGGCTTCGGCCTGGGTCTTCACTACCGTATAGCCCGCCTGCTCAGCCAGCATGTACAGATCTTCCTTATCCTTGTCATTACCCGTAGGTTTCAACAGTGCCCCGCCGGCAAAATAATCAAAGTCACTGGCTATCATTTCCAGACCTATTTCATAGTAAGCATTTCTGGAAGGCTGATGACAGTAAAATGCGGCCGGAGTGGCATGGTTAATATTTACAGAAGATATGATACCAATCTCATAATCCTTCTGTTTCTTAAGCTTTTCTGCAATAGTTTCATATGAAATGGTTCCGGTCTCATCCATATTAATGGTTCCGCTGTAAGTCTTGTAACCGGTAGAAATAGACGTTGCCGTAGATGCAGAATCGGGGCAGAAAGAAGTGCTGTCATAGGTCTGAGCAGAACCCGCCACCGGAAAGTTCATCATATTCAGATTGTTTTTTGACTCCAGAATATCATTTCCATTCGTATCAGCAACGGCACTCAGGTAATAATTTGTCAATTGAATCTGGGGATAACTCATTCCGTCACCAATAAACAGAAATATGTACTTAGGTGATATGGCTTCCGCAGTCTCGGCTTCTGTTTCGATCTGGTCAGGCGCTGCCACAACCTCCACGCTTTCTTCTGACACCGGCACCTCGCTGCTTTCCACGACTTTCTCCGCTTCGGTATTTCCGCAACCTGCGAGTACGGATGTGCTGAGCATCAATACTCCAAGCAGAGCAGTTAGTTGGTGTAATCTTCTTTTCATAGACTCCTCCTCATCTTGTTGATAAAAATTTTCTGTTTCCGCGATAAAGCTTATCATATTTTCTATTTTATCTTCTATCTGTCAGAGGTAAGCAGCTCGTAAGATTTATGTAAAAACAGAAAAACCGGGTTGTACAAGCGCAAAATACTGCGCAGCAGTATTTCTATGCATAAATTACTGCTATGAAGCCGCCGGCCGAATAGTAAAATCTATGTCAGGAAATCGACAATCTATTGACAAAGCTTTTTTTATAACCTACGATAAAGCTGCTTAAATACCTACCCTGTCGCAGGTATGGTAAGGATAACTTTGGGTAATTTGACATAATAAGGAGGAGAATCTATGAAAGCTGAGTTTGACACGAGAAGAGTTAACAGATTTAATGTCATTCTGATTTGGGTGTTGTCAACAATATTGGTAGTTCAGGGGTTGATAGTTGCAGGGTGGGATTATGGAATAAAGGTGATGTTAACAACCTATTCGGCAACTTTGTTTTCTACATTTCTGCTGCTTGTAAATAAAAAATTTCCAAAGCTGGATATTGTCTGCGGAGTTTTGATTCCTTTTTCGGTTGCGGTAACAGCCAGTATACTCGGATACATAGTAAAGGGTGAAAGTACAACCCGTATTTTTATGATATATATTGGAACATTGGCAATGGCTGCCCTTTATTTCAAACAGTCAGTCCTCCTTATTTATACCGGATGCTATAATGCCATGCTGTTGATTTTCTTCATACTGAATCCCGAAGGACTTTTAGGGAAAAATGCCACAATGAGTGAATTGATTACCCGGATGGGTAATGGGATACTGATTGTGGTAATTTTATTTTTTCTTACAAAATGGGGACATTCCTATGTAGTATCAGCACAGAAGAAAGAGGCAGAAGCTATTCAGACGGCGGAAAAGCTGACCATTATTTTTTCGACCATCGATGAAAATACTTTTCAGCTTGACGAGTCCATTACGAAGGTGCATCAGTATATGCAGTCCATTGAAATGGCAAGTAGTCAGACTACACAGGTTGTGGATAAGATAGCCGAAGGTGTCACAAAACAAGCGGAAAGTACCGGTGAGATAGCGAAGAAAACCTCAGATGCCACCTCTACCATACAGGAAACTCAGAAAATATCTTCCCAAACCATGGGTTTCTCAGATGAAATGAAAGATATTGTCATGGCAAATGTCAGAAATGTTCAGGTTATGCTTGAGGAAATGCACACGATTGACACCGCAGTAGGTTCGGCTATGAACACAGTAGTAGAGCTGAAAGAAAGTATGGAGCAGATTAACCGGTTTATGGATAATATCACTGGAATCGCAAGACAGACTAACCTTTTAGCATTAAATGCCGCCATTGAGGCGGCAAGAGCAGGTGAAGCAGGCAAGGGTTTCTCCGTAGTGGCCGATGAAGTCAGAAATCTGGCGGAAATGAGTTCCACAACAGTACGGGATGTGTTGTCGGTAATCGATAACCTGCAGGATGTGGCATCCAAAACCTATGAAAAAGTACTAGAAGGAAGAGAAGCTGTAGCAAACGGAACAAAGGTAATCGAAGAGGTCGAAGAGCAATTTGGCAGGCTTGAGGGCAATTCTGAACAGATAGGCCTTCAGATCAGAAAGCAGGATAAAAAAATATCAGATGTCAACGAAGCCTTTTTTCATATATTGGTAAAACTTGAAAATATCTCCTCCCTGTCTTCCGAACATGCGGCAGCAACGGAAGAAATTCTGGCCTCCATGGAAGAACAGAATGAAAACATACAAATCATGTCGGGTGAAATATCGGGAATGAGAGATTTAAGCAGAAATTTGCAAACAAAATTAAATAGATAGGATATTAGGATACGAATCAAAACATAATTAACATCACTATTTTATAAATTTTTTCGAAAATTTTTTTTAATAAAAAATAAGAAAGGAGGTTGACAAATATTATTAGTAAGAATATAATGCTACCAATAGCAAAGGTGCTTTAGATTTTTCTAAAGCGCCTTTTTTATTGTAAAAAAATTTCTGAGGGGAAATGTCAACTCAGGGCAGAAGGAGGCTTATATGGAAAATTTTACAGAGTTGTTTTATGAATCGGGTATAATGTTTGGTTCTACAGGAGTCTGGTTCCTTATTGGTGCCGCACTTGTATTTTTTATGCAATGTGGTTTCGCAATGGTTGAATCAGGTTTTACGAGGGCAAAAAACGCAGGTAATATCATTATGAAAAACCTCATGGACTTCTGCGTAGGTACTGTGGTATTCGTACTTATCGGATACTCACTTATGTGCGGGGAGTCCAATGGCTTTATCGGAAAGCTTTCATCCAATATTTTTTCGGATTTTGGTAATTTCGAGTGGGGAAATTTTGTATTTAATTTAGTTTTTTGTGCTACGGCAGCAACTATCGTTTCCGGTGCTATGGCAGAAAGAACAAAATTCAGTTCCTACTTAATTTACAGTGCTGTTATCAGTGCCGTAGTATATCCTATTGAAGCAGGCTGGGTATGGAATGCCAACGGCTGGCTGTATCAATTGAACTTTGTTGATTTCGCAGGTTCAGCGGCTATACATACGGTAGGCGGTCTCTCCGCACTTATCGGTGCAGCCTTTCTTGGTGCAAGATTAGGTAAATATTCAAAGGGCAAGGACGGAAAGGTAAAGGTTCATGCGATCCCCGGACATTCTCTGACTCTTGGTGCGCTGGGTGTATTTATCCTTTGGTTTGGCTGGTATGGATTCAACGGAGCGGCAGCATCCAATAACTTCCAGCTTGCACAGATATTCGGAACAACTACTATTGCTGCAGCAGTAGCAACTTGCGCTACCATGGCCTTTACATGGATTAAGAACGGCAAGCCGGATGTTTCAATGACTCTTAACGGTTCCTTAGCCGGTCTTGTTGCCATTACTGCAGGCTGTGCCAATGTAGATGCATTCGGAGCGGCAATCATTGGTCTTGTAGCAGGTATTTTAATTGTAGTAGCAGTAGAAATGATTGATCTTAAGTTCCACGTTGATGATCCGGTAGGTGCGGTTGGCGTGCATATGGTTAATGGTATTTGGGGTACTATAGCTGTTGGTTTATTCAATATTTATGAAAATGAATCCGGCTTATCCAAGGGTTTATTCTATGGCGGCGGCTTCAAGCAGCTTGGTATTCAGCTTCTTGGTATCGGAGCTATCGTCCTCTGGACGACAGTCTTAATGGTAGTTGTATTTTTTATGATAAAGAAAACCCATGGTCTTCGAGTTACACCCGAAGAAGAAATTCAGGGCCTTGACAGCACGGAACACGGTCTTGTATCGGCATATGCAGACTTCATGCCGTCAGTATCCGTTGCAGACTTTGACAGTTCGGAAACTCCTGTAAATAAGGCTCCTGTAGATCATTCGGTGCCTGTACAGGTAATGACGGAGGCTACTCCTATCGCAAGTGATATCAAACTTTCCAAGGTATCTATTATTTGTAAGCAAAACAAGTTTGAGGAGCTTAAAGAAGCACTTAATGGGATAGGTGTTACAGGTATCACTGTCACTCAGGTGCTTGGCTGTGGCGCTCAGAAGGGAAGAACAAAATACCGTGGTGTTGAGGTTGATATGATATTACTTCCCAAGGTTAAGGTTGAGGTCATTGTAAGTAAAGTTCCTGTTGCGGATGTTATCAATATTGCAAGAAAAGCTCTTTATACCGGCAATTTCGGTGATGGCAAGATTTTTGTATATAATGTTGAAAATGTTATAAAAGTACGAACTGGAGAGCAAGGCTATGAAGCGCTTCAGGATGCAACCGATTAATATTTGTTAACATTTTTTGTAATAAAAATAATTTGTTTTCCTAAAAACCTTCATCTGATACACTCGTAATAATCAGATGGGGGTTTTTAATATTTTTTAAATTTGTCTTGCTATGAGAAAACACGTGTGCTATAATCACGTCTAGACAAAGAAGTCCAGTGGGTTTATAACTCATGGACTTCTTTTTTATTTACGCGTAAAAAGTCTGACTAACTAAATAAAGAGGAGAATTTGAAAATGAATTCTGGCGACACTAGTTTTATGTTGATTTGTACAGCATTTGTATTTCTTATGACACCCGGTCTCGCTTTCTTCTATGGAGGACTCGTGCGTCGTAAAAATGTAGTTAACACCATGATGGCTTGTGTTTCTGTAATGGGTCTCTCAGTTGTTATGTGGTGTTTATTCGGTTATTCACTAGCTTTTAGCGGTAATCATCTAGGAATAATCGGCGATTTTCATTATTTTGCCTTAAATGGAGTTGGAATGGAACCCGGCCCTTATGCCGATTCGATTCCGCACTATGTATTTACGGCATTCCAGATGATGTTCGCAATGATTACCCCCGCCCTGATCACGGGAGCCGTCGTTGGACGTATGCGCTTTAAGGCTCTGTTTCTTTTCATCGCGCTCTGGTCCATAGTGGTATATTATCCATTGGCTCATATGGTATGGGGGCAGGACGGTTTCTTAGCTTCTATCGGTTCCGTGGATTTTGCAGGAGGTAATGTTGTACATATCAGTTCTGGTATAAGCGCTCTTCTGTTAGCTTACCTTATAGGAGGCAGAAGAGGCTTCATAAATATTTCTTACCGTATCCATAACATTCCTTTCGTTGCTTTGGGAGCATCCTTGCTTTGGTTCGGATGGTTCGGTTTCAATGCAGGGAGTGCTTTAAAGGCCGATGGTTTGGCGGCACACGCATTTATGACGACTGCCATTTCTGCCGCTTCGGCATTGCTTTCCTGGATGCTCATTGATATTATAAAAGAAGGAAAACCTACCTTGGTGGGCGCTTCTACCGGCATGGTAATCGGGCTCGTAGCAATTACACCCGGCGCAGGCTTTGTACCAATTTGGTCCTCCTTTATCATCGGCGCTCTCGTAAGCCCTATCTGCTACTTCGGAATTATATTTATTAAGGGCAAACTGAAAATTGACGATTCTCTTGACGCTTTCGGCTGTCATGGAATCGGAGGTATTTGGGGAGGTATTGCTACCGGATTGTTCGCTCAAAGCTCTATCAACGGCGTGGCTCAGTGGGATGGTCTGGTATTCGGTGAAACAAGGCTGTTTTTGGCACAACTGGCCGGCATTGCAGTTTCCATCGCCCTTGCAGTTGTGGGTACTCTTATCTGTGCAGGTATTGTCAAATTATTTACACCTCTCCGTGTAGAAGACAAAGACGAAAAACTTGGTCTTGATATTTGTCAACATGGTGAAAATGCTTATCCATCCTTCAACGGCTGGGATTAAAAAGGAGGGACTGTGATTATGATTATAAAAGTAGAAGCTATCGTACGTGAAGAAAAAATGGAAGACGTAAAAGACGCATTAAATGCTATTGAGGTAAACGGAATTACTGTCTCTCAGGTTATTGGCTGCGGGGTTCAGAGGGGCTATACCGAAGTCGTCCGCGGTACGGAGATTGACATTCTTATGCAGCCTAAGGTTAAATTCGAAATTGTTGTCTCCTCCGAGGAATGGGAGACGAAGGTAATTGATGCGATTCAGAAAGCTGCTTATACCGGAGAAGTGGGCGACGGTAAGATTTTTACTTACGAGATACGTAACGCCCTCAAAATTCGGACAAAGGAAATGGGATATGACGCCGTTCAAGGTGTTATTTAATAATATAAGTAAGGGAGCATATCATTGCTCTCTCTTTATTTTTTATTTATTTAAAAATGAAAGACCTTATTTTTTGTGCTGACCCCCAAAAGTTAGACCTAAAAATCTAACGATTGGAGGTCAGTATTTTATGTCCAAATATACTTTTGAATTTAAGAAAAAGGTTGTGATGGCTTATCTAAATGGAGAAGGAGGAAAAGATTATTTAGCAAAGAAATACGGTGTTTCCGCCTCGAGTAATGTAAAAAAGTGGGTCGATAATTACAAATCACAAGGTGACGAAGGTTTGATGCGTACAAGAAAACAAGAAAAATACTCTTTTGAATATAAGATTTTTGTTGTAGAATTATATCTAACAAGTGAGGTTTCATATCAAGAATTAGCTATTCAAGAAGGAATTCATAATCCTGCACAGATTTGTAAATGGGTGAATGATTTTCAGATTGCTGGTCCTGATGCTTTGAGGCCTAGGAAAAGAGGTCGGAAGAACGTGTTTGATAAGCTAAACAATAAACATAAATCTCAGCCTATTGAAGCAAATCCAATAGACACTAGCGCTGAACATGTGAAACATCTTGAAGATGAACTTTTAAAGCTACGTATAGAGAATGCCTATTTAAAAGAACTGAGGAAGCTGCGTTTAGAGGAGGAAGCTCTTCTGAAAAAACAGCGAGAATCATCCACAGCCTCCGAGGAGAGTTCAAACTAAAAGATATTCTCGCAGTTGTAGGTTTTCCAAAAGCGACATATATGTATTGGCAGAAAAGATTTAATAGAGAAAATCCTGATAAAGAGCTGGAGGATAGGATATTAGATATTCATGAGAATAATAAGGATTATGGATATCGTCGTATGTATGGAGAACTCAGGAATCAGGGATATACAGTAAACAAGAAGAAAGTCCAACGAATTATGCAAAAGCTTAGTCTCCAAGTTATGTCTTTTACCAGGAAAAGTCGTAAGTATAGTTCATATAAGGGGAAAGTTGGAACAGTTGCACGTAACAGAATTTGCAGACGTTTCAATACTCATATCCCACATCAGAAGATTACAACTGATACTACAGAGTTTAAATACTATGAGGTAGATTCCAAAGGACATATGACAATGCACAAGCTATACTTGGACCCGTTTATGGATATGTGCAATAGTGAAATCATAAGTTATGGCATAGATAAGCATCCCTCTGCAATTAATGTAATGAATGCTCTTGATAAGGCTATTGAAATAACATCCGATTGTCCTTACCGAAGAACTTTTCACTCAGATCAAGGTTGGGCTTATCAAATGAAAGCTTATTCACATCGTCTAAAAGAAGAACGAATCTTCCAGAGTATGTCAAGAAAAGGCAACTGCCATGATAATTCAGTCATGGAGAACTTCTTTGGTTTATTAAAACAAGAGATATACTATGGTGTGGTATATTATAGTTATGAAGAATTAAAAAATGAAATCGAAGGTTACATAAAGTATTATAACGAACAAAGAATCAAAGAAAAACTAGGATGGATGAGCCCTGTACAATACAGGCTCAATCTCTTGGCTGCATAAAATTAGCGAGGCAGCCGAAGCTGTCTCGCTAATAAAGTCTAACTTATTGGGGTCACATCATTTTCCGATTTCAAAGTCTTCTTTTTCTAAACCTCTTCTTCCACAGGAAGCCTCTGATATTCAGAATATTTTTAAAATTTTCATAATAATAACGTTAAAATACTAAAAAATTTGTCGAATTTGACATGTCCCGGATTCTACTGTATGCTTTTGTATAGAAGAGCTTTATCAGGATAGCTTTAAGGTAAATAGTGAGCGATAACTGGATAGCAATTTAGTTTAATTTGGATGAATCCTTTTCAGGATTTTAAGAGGTGAATTTAAAAAAGTTCTGTACCCTTGCATTGTGTTAACAGGTAATTTTTCGCAGATGCAAAGAAATATACTCATTATTTTATCAGTATGGAAAGGTCTTTATCCAGATTGATGCTGTCAGGATCTCTGATGGCAAAACATCGGATAACGGCTTTTTTTGTTACCTGAAAAGAAAAAATCCATAAAGGATCAAAGGTTGTCCTGTCGTTTCTTCTAGAAAGGAGATTTATGATTCGGTTTGAACAAGTAACCAAAAAGTACGGGCGCTCGGTTATTCTTGATAATCTGAGTTTCGAAATCAAAGAAGGGGAATTTGCCGTTTTAATCGGCCCTTCAGGCTGTGGAAAAACCACGACTCTCAAATCTATCAACCGCCTGATTGAGCCGGATGCTGGACATATTTATGTGAACGGAAAGGATATTTCCCAGACCGACCCAGTACAGTTGCGCAGGCAGACTGGCTATGTGATTCAGCAGATCGGGCTTTTTCCCAACATGACGGTGGCTCAGAACATCGGCGTAGTGCCAAAACGCCTGAAATATCCGAAGGAAAAGATTCTACACATTACCCGGAGCCTGATGGACATGGTGGGAATGTCATATGAGGAGTACGGACATAAATATCCGTCCGAGCTTTCCGGCGGACAACAGCAGCGGATCGGGGTGCTGCGGGCGCTGGCTGCTTCGCCTCCCCTTGTATTGATGGATGAGCCCTTCGGTGCACTGGACCCCATGACCCGGAATTCTCTGCAGGATGAGATTAGCCGTCTGCATAAAAAACTGAATAAAACATTTGTTTTTGTTACCCACGATATGGACGAAGCACTCAAGCTGGCCGATAAGATTATTTTTATGGAAAATGGGAGAATTGTGCAGATGGCAACACCGGAGGAGATGTTGGAAAACCCGGCCAACGACCTGATCCGTACCTTTATGGGAAAACGTGTCGAGGGCAGTCCGGCATCGGTGTTGACAGCTGCCGACTTCATGCGGCCCGATCCCGTAAGCGTATATAAAAGACGTGGTATTCACGAATGTACCGAAATCATGGCACGGCGGCAGATCGATTCGCTGCTGATTAAAAATGACGATGATACCTATGCGGGAGTCGTGACTGTAGGTAGCATTAAAAAAGCCGACAAAAGCGTAGGGACCATTGGAGAGGTTCCGGTTTCAGAAAGCGCCGTATCTTATGTATCTGAGAGCGCTATGGAAAGCTTTGATAAGCTGCTCAACACAGACAGCAGCTATGTGGTAGTTCTTTATGAGGACGATACCATAGCGGGTATTGTGACCAAAACCAGCATGGCGAAGGCCATGGCCGATGCACTGTGGGGTGATGGACAATGAGCTTATGGGAATTGTATGGGAACAAACTCCTGATTGCTGTGGGAGTTCACCTTTTATATGTTTTTGCCTCGGTTGCAATCGGATTCGTGGTTGCTCTTACACTGGGTATCCTGCTTTCCCGTGTACCCGGCATCGCTAAGTATGCGCTGCCTATAATTTCCGTGTTCCAGACCATCCCCGGTGTGGTATTTATTGGAATTTTATTTTTATATATGGGAATGGTGCCGGCTACAGCTATTATTGCACTGGCAATTTATGCGGTATTTCCTATTTTGAAAAATACATATGCAGGTCTGCTTTCGGTGGATTCCAGTTTGCTGGAGGCGGCCCGAGGGTGTGGAATGTCAAGAATTCAAAGCCTGTTTGAGGTTGAACTGCCGTTGGCTATGCCGTCCATTATCGGCGGTCTGCGGATGTCTACGGTTTATACCGTAAGCTGGGCGGTGCTGGCCTCAATGATCGGTCTTGGAGGACTGGGCGAGTTTATCTATATCGGTATTGCCACCAACAACAATTCCCTGATTTTAGCGGGAGCAATTCCGGCTGGCATAATGGCAATTTCTCTTAGTTTTGTTATTGATTTCGTGAAATTCCGCATTACCCGTCAGGGAAAGGAAGTGAACTTAAAATGACGGTTAAGATAGTATTGGAACACCTGTATCTGGTGTTTCTGTCAGTTTTATTTTCCACAGCAGCAGGTTTGCCCTTGGGGATTTTTGCTTACCTTTATCCCCCCGCCCGCAAGACGGTGCTATGGGCAAGCGAGTTGTTGCAGACAGTGCCGGCGCTGGCTATGCTGGGTATGATCATGGTGCTGTTCGGTGCTGGGAAAGCTACCGTTGTCATTGGTCTTGTTCTATATTCTCTGCTGCCCATCGTACACAATACCTTTTTGGGCCTAGAAAATATCGGTCATGGAATTAAAGAAGCCGCTCGGGGCATGGGCCTTTCCAAATGGGACCGTCTGTTCACCATAGAGCTTCCCCTTGCGTTTCCCATGGTGTTTACCGGTATCCGAATTGCCATGGTTACCTCGATAGGCGTGGCGGTATTTGCTACTTCAGTGGGAGGCGGCGGACTGGGTTCTGTCATCAATCAGGGTATCCGCACTCAGAACATGCTGCTGATTCTTTTTGGCACCGGCACACTGATGGCGATGGCAATACTGTTTGACGGCGGCATGGCTCTGATTGAAAAAAAGCTGAATAGGCACTCTGTCTGAACTTTGAAAATGATTGTACAATTTTATTGACGAACAGGAGGAGTCGGATGATAAAAAAATTAACATTATTAATAGGCGTACTTTTTATGATTGGAATATTTGGGGGATGCGGCGGAGATCAAAAAGCTAAAAGCTCTATTGTAATTTACGACGGTCAGTTTTCTGAGATGAAGATTATCCATCAGATGGTAAAATTGCTGGTGGAAGAGCACACAGACGCTAGGGTGGAAATCCGTGATGAAATGTCTCCTGTCAACAACTACCGAGATCTGGTTGCGGGGGGCGGGAGCGATCTTATGAACAGCTATGACGGCACTCTGCTCACCACTTATTTAAAGGTGGATGTATCGGAGGTGCCGGAAGATAAGACGCTTTACGAATATGCTAATGAGCTTTCCAGCGAAAAGGATAAAGTGCACTTACTTGATCCCCTGGGACATGAAAATACGTATGCGGTTGCGGTGACGCAGGCGATGGCCGATGAGTACGGACTTGAAACTATCAGTGATTTAATTGATTTGGCACCCGGGCTGGTGTTTGGCGCCGAGCATGAATTCTTCAGTGAGGAAGGAAGTATGAAATACGGTCCCTTTACCAAATTTTACGGCCTTGATTTTAAAGAGGGAAAAGCAATTGATATGGCGTTAAAATACTCTGCTATCGAAAACGGAAACATTGATGTGACGGAGGTGTATTCCACTGACGGTATGAATAAAAAAGTGGGGCTCAAGGTGTTAAAGGATGATTTAAAATTCTTTCCAGAATATAATGATGCCCTGCTAGTGCGCAACGATCTGTTTGAGCGGTTTCAGGATATCGCTCCCAATCTGGAGGAGGTTCTCAATATGCTGGGCGGTCGGTTTACCAATGAGATTATGACCAATCTGACCTATGAGGTGGATGTGAACGGAAAAACTCCCGAAGAGGTTGCAAAGACATTTCTTATTGAGCAGGGTCTTCTGGAATAATAATTAACGAAACCGAAAACATCCTTATTGACCCGAAACATTTTTACCATTCTCTATATTTTCGTATAAAAAAGTAAGCCTCTGAATATGTATATAATAGACGGATTTAGACACAATACAAAATAGCTGTTATCCGAATACAAGGAATAAAGGGATCATAAAAAACTTTATAAGAGGTATGTAATGTCTGAAAATAATAAAACAAAAAAACAAACATTAAAGGAAAGGCTGGCACACGAAAGGCAGCAGGGTATTTTATCGATAGAAAAGACTCTGCAATACTTAAATGAGCCCACCTATTATTTTACCGTGGGACAGGAGGTAGTATACGCAAGCCTGAAAAACTGCGTCATCAAGGAAGTGTTATATAACGGAAAGGTATATGGTCTTACCGGCAAAGCGATCAGTAACAATTACGGACATCCATATACATACCAGATATACAGGGTTGCGCCATGGATGGATATAAGGCCCGTTTCACATGAGAATACGAGCTTTGCCAACAATCAGATCTCCAAGCTGACTTTCCAGAACTCTTCTTTAGAAAGTCTCCTTCATCTAAATTATTATTTTGGCATCGATACGAAGTCGGATTACCAGAGGGAGGACGTCTGGGAGCAAAAGGACAAGGAACTTCTCATCGACAGTATTTTCCACAATATCGATTTGGGCAAGATTGCTTTAAATCACCTTCCCAAGGAGGAACGCCTTAAACGGAATGCGGATTACGAAATCATCGACGGTAAGCAGCGTCTTAACGCGCTCATCGATTACTATGAAAATAAATTTGAATATAAGGGAAAATCTTATAATAACTTAAGCTGGATGGATAAACGGATATTCAAAAACCATCCCATCCGTATGGCCATTGCCGAAGAAGCACAGACAAAGGACATATTAAAATATTTTCTAATGCTCAATCGTGCCGGAAAAGAGTTGGAAGGGCTTCACCTCGAAAAGGTCAAGAGAATGCTGGAGGAATCCGAGCCCGTTCTTTTATGAGGGTATATGCGTTTTTCAAAATTTGCATTTCTGTAAATAAAAAAAATCCTGCGGGAAAGCTCAAAGTCCTCGCAGGATTTTATTTTTAATCATAGTAGCAATTAGAGGAGCATACGGCTCGTTGTTTATTCCGCCGTATCCGCTTCCGTGGCATCTTCGACAGTAGTGGTATCTTCGGCGGTGGCTGCATCTTCCGTCGTTTCCGCGCTCAGATCTACGGTAAGATATTTCAGCTCGCCTTTGTTATCCGTTACGGTGTAACTTTCCTCAAGCCCGGTAATATACTGAGCTACTCTCTCTGCGGAAATCGTATCGGAGATGGTTGAATCTGTAGCATCATCATAATACCTGTTAATAAACTCCACAACATAATATTGATGGTCTGTAGTATCCTCCAAAACAGTAATATCGCCTTCCGCTCTTCCTTCATCAAAAAGCCAGCCGGATATGGTGCTCACTATGCCGCTATAAACCCTGCCCTCGTTAAGAGTTGCGTCGGTCTCTGTATCCTGATAGGTTTCTTTATCCTCCTCAGCCGCATTTTCCAAAGCCAATGCCTTAAAGTCTTCGCCTGCCTGACGGGCTTCCATCATTGCATCTGCTTTTTTCTTCGCTTCTAACATCGCCCTTTCGATATCCTCATCCGTAGCATCCTCTGCGATATCAGCTTTAACGATAAAGCTTTTGTAATCTACCTTATCATATTCCTGCGTATGCTCTGCATAATAATCTTTTATTTCCTGATCCGTAGGTACGTTCTGGCTCAGGAGCTCATTATAATATGCTTCCGCTAAAATGTTATCCTTGATATAAGGCTCTAATCTTTTTTCCGTAGCATAAGGTCCGTAACTGGTAGTATAGAAGTCGCTGAGCGATAAACTCTGGGATTCTGCACTAGAGCTAAAGGAGCTCAATATGTTAGCGTATTCTTCAGTAGTATCATGAGTAAACTCATGAGCTGCAGCGTCATCCAGCAACGCCTTAGTCTGCTTAATCTGTTCCACTGTCATCTGGTCGAACAAATCCTTCCATGTCAGATTCTCCGAATATTGCTGCTCATCGAAATCTACCGAGGTATCTAAACCAATATAAGAAAGAATGGGAGAATAAGTAGAAACATAGTTATTGACCGTGGCACTGTAATAATAATTGTATTCCGGCTCTGTGATTTCATAACTTCCTATTGTCACATAAGGAGAGTTGATCGCATTATGCTTATCCACTGCAGAAATAACAATAGAGCCTGCAATCGCCGCAATGATACCGACACCGATAACGATTGCACCAACCTGCATGATCCTGGTCTTGCGCTTGTCCTTTATTTCTTGTTTCTTTCTTTCTTCCATTTTACGGTCGTATTTTGTCTTTAACTTCTGTTCAACATCCGTCTGTGGCTCCTTGTTCTTCGCCATTTGAGAGTTCCTCCTCATTTTTACATTATACATTATTTCGAAACATACTAATATCACATATAAAAGAGATATCACAGCATTACACCGAATGGTATTGATAATTATTATAGAGCATAATTGTGATATTACTGTGATTTTCATGCCCTATATTTATGCACTCGGCAACATAAGTGTTTCCTACTCATGCAGGTATGAAATCTAATGAATATTCTATCACAAAATATCTTTTTTGTACAAACCTATTTCTAACTTATAGGAAGCCGTTTAAACTTGTGCTATACTACTGTTATATTTTTATTTCCTTGATTGAGATTGATGGGAAAGGCAGGTGAATCATTATGTTGACAATATATCTATGTGATGACAATCAGGAAACCGTTAATCAATACGCCCGACTGCTTAAAAAAATATCGAAGAAAAACAATGTAGATGTTATAATTTCATCTTTTGATAGCGGCGAGGGGTTACTGTTTCATCTGTTCGATTCGCCGAATCAGGCGGATATCATCTATCTTGATATCCTCATGGGCAAGCTGAACGGAATGGATACCGGTAAGAAACTGAGGGAGCTGGGATGCAAGTCGGAAATTATTTATCTGACCACGAGTGAAGATTATGTATTCGATGCTTACGATATTTCTCCGGTCAATTATCTGGTGAAAGATAAAACTTCCACTGTAAGATTTGAAGAAGTCTTCCTCCGTGCCGTAACTTTGGCTCAAAAAAAGGAAAACGATATGTTTGTCTGTGAATCAGGCAATGTCCAAAAGGTGATTCCGATCAAAGAAATATCCTTTTTTGAAATCTGGAAACGGGTCGTGACGGTTCATTACAATGGGAATGAAACCGTCAGCTTTTATTCAACAATGGAACAATTGGAAGGCCAGCTGATACATAAGGGCTTTGTCCGTATCCACCGTTCTTACATTGTGAATCTGCCCTATATTGCAAATTTTGGACAAAACAGTCTCGGTTTAAAGACAGGCGTGGAAATTCCAATCGGCGTTACATACATGAAGCAAGTCAGGCAGGCGTTTCGGGAATATATCAACCGTGCCAGTATTCATGATTACTAATGAATAAGGGGGACAGAACATATGCAGTTATTAGCGCTCGCTTCACTTATTTTATACGATATATTTATCCTTCTATATTTTAAAACAATCTTTCCGCATAAGAGAAGACACTGGATTTTTTATATATCCGCGGTTGGTATTAATATTGGCGTTACCATATTATCCTATTTGTTTCTGGAACACCGATTCAGCGTCTATCTCATGATGGGTTCTATGATGTTTGCGTTCTATCTGTTGTTTAGAGGCAACTGGGTGCAAATCTTATATGCAGGCAGCATCTACATGTTTTCCTTATACAGCAGCCGGGGAATTATCATGTCTATTTATTCCATAGCTTTGCATATCAGCATAAAAGAGGTTCTTCATAATGACATTTATTATCATACAATATTTGTATTGGCTATATTTCTTTCCATACTAGTCAGCCTGTTCATCCGTAAGGTAATACTTCCGGATAATAAAGCAAAGTATTTGTTCAATAACAGTGTTCAGCTTAGATTTGTAGTCATTTATCTATTTTTCCAGTTGTTATTTCTCACGCTCATAAATGATGCGCGGTATCATGATGATATCAGGCAAACCTGGCTTTCTTCCTTATATTTGGGTTCCTGTATTATAAGTAAAGTGTGGCTGGTGTTTGTCTTTAGCCATACGGCCAAAGTATCCGAATTGCTTGAGTACGAGTTGCACACCCGCAAGCTGCAAGAACAGCTTTCCCGCCAGGTGCGGCATTATCAGTCATACCGAAAATTTACAGAAAGCTATCGAATGTTCCGGCATGATTACGAGAAATTGATGGCTTCCGTCAAAACCATGCTACGCAATCAGGAATATGGAAAAGCCACCCGAATATTGGACGATATACATGATACGATGCAACGGGACGTACTTGTTCACAAAACCTATTCCAATAATATATTGTTGGATGCCATCTTGCAGGATGCGGCCAACGTCTGTGAAGAAAAAGGTATCCGCTTTTCAGCACATGTTCATCTCCCTGAAAGTGTTTCAATGACCGAGCTGGATATTGTTCATGTTTTCTCAAATATAATAGATAACTCAATAGAAGCCTGTGATAAAGTATCCGGTCAGGAACGGTTTGTTGAGGTCATAAGCCGGGGAACTAAGGAGTGGGCGATTGTTGAAGTTTCCAATTCATTTAACGGTGAACTGTTAATGGAAAACGGCGAACCGAAAACTACAAAAGACAATAAAGATTATCACGGCTTTGGATTACGAATTGTGAAGGAGACAATTGAAACATTAGGAGGGCTACTATTCATAGAAACAGATCAATTAAAAAGAATCTTCAAAATAAGGGTGTGTATCCCTAAAGCTTCCTCCCGACGCCAGAATTCTCTCATAGTCCAATAGTACCTGGTCGTTCTGTATGCATATGTTCATCCATGATTCTCACCGAATATCCTTATGTAATTGGGAACAAAAAAAGGCAAATTGAGTGCATAGTAAACCATAATGTTGTTTAGCCATTTTATACTTATACCGCGAGTACGGCTATGTACTCTATTTCAATTGACCTTAAAGGAGGAATCCTGTATGAAATATGAAAATAAACCATCCAAGTTCACCTGGGAAGGTCTTGGAAATATTGGCGAGGGCAGAAAAAACCTTGGGCCGGATATGCCGGTGCTCATTTACCGTCTGTTTCAATATACCTTGAAAGATATTTTATCCCGGGAATACGATGAAGTGACCGCCAGCAGCCTATATCGCGCAGCCGGACATATGGCCGGTACCGAATTGGCAAAAAATGTGCTGGATCTTTCCGGCGACTTCGATTACTTTATCGCTAACCTGACCAACAAACTAAAGGAGCTGAAAATTGGCGTTCTGCGTATTGATAAAGCCGACTTGGATTCGCTTTCCTTTACCTTAACGGTTTCAGAAGATCTGGATTGTTCAGGCCTGCCTATTTCGGGTGAAACCGTGTGCGACTATGATGAGGGATTTATTGCAGGCATTCTCGAAACATACAGCAGTCGTCAATTTATTGTAAAAGAAATCGACTGCTGGTCTACCGGAGACAGAACCTGCCGATTTTCCGCAATTCCAAAATAGTCTGCACCAGTTATATGAGAATGGTCAGGAAAGGAAGTAACGAAGGTGGACGATATCAGTCAAAAGACACTTATAGCTATGCAAGATGTACTGGAGAAGCTGCTATCCGGCAAGCAGTGTGGCGTAATGGAAGTACATACCTCTATACCCGAACTGCAGGCACTCGTTACGAAAATGAATCAATTGATTCAGAATTTGAACGAAATAAATCATCTGGCAACAGATCTTTCGCAAGGTAAGCTGGATACTCCAGTGCCACCCCGGCATAACTATATGGCCAGTCCATTGAAGCAGTTACACTCCCAACTGTCTATTTTGACATGGAGTTTGCGGCAGCTGAGGTCAGGATATGTTGTCAGTAAATTTGAGAATACCGGTGAATTATTTGATGCATGTAATGAACTGGTCGATCAGGTAGCGGTATTTTCCACGCAGGAAGCTGACAGCATAACCCCCAGTATGTCAATATCATTCAATAGCTGGCGTTATCATCAGATCCTCCAGACTCTCAATCTTCTTCATGTGTCAGTTTTGGAGGTAGACGGCAACGGACGTGTGATATACGCCAATCTCTCAGCAAAAGAAATGTTTGGAGATATCAAATACATTTCAGAACAAACGAAAAGCAATGTAATTAAATTTATTGCAACAAATATCATAATTGACAAAGAAAATAATATTTTTCCGATTCATCAGGAGATTTATGAAGAAAGCAGCAGCACATGGTATCAAATTACATCCGACAGGTTTTTATTGCCAAATGGACAAGTGTGCGTATTCAACGTGATTGACAATATCAGTAAATGGAAGTTTAATGAATGCAAATTAAAAATGTCTGCCGCGATTGATGAAATGACAGGAGCCTATAACCGTAAATCCGGGCTGGAGGAATTGGAGAATATTATGACCCGGGCCGATTCTTCAAAAACACACTGCATTGCCTTTATCGATATTGATGGCCTGAAACCCATCAACGATAACTACGGTCATAGTGAAGGTGATTATGCAATTAAAACTATTGCCAACGTACTTCTCTCATCAGTTCGTGATTCGGATGTGGTTTGCAGATATGGAGGAGATGAGTTTATGATTATTTTTAAAAACAGCGAAGAGGATGCGGCAGAAAAAATCATCACAAGAATGTGTGACAAATTAAAAGAACTCGGGAATAAGACCCCCAAACCTTATACAATGTCCTTCAGCTATGGTATTAAGGCATTTTCTAATTGTACTGATTCTGCCTATAATATTACAGACTTGTTAAAAGAGGCCGATCAAAAGATGTATCAATACAAAACCAAAAAAAGAAGGTGCAAAGAGGGAATTCCGGCCTCAGTTAATAGGCAGCAGCATAGTTGATTCTAAACAAGCAACAGATAGTACTGGTGATAGAAAGGAAATCGTCCTCCATGAATAAAAAATTCAATTCAAATAACATGATGGAACAAATGGTTGAATATAAACTGCCGGAGCTGATGAAGGCATCGAAAATGTGTACTTGTGAACGATGCCGCGCTGACGTGCTCGCATTGGTATTGAACGAGCTGCCGCCAAGATATGTTGTGACCCGCGTTGGTGAGGCGATGACGCGATTTGAGCTTTTGAACACTCAGGCACAAACCAATATTACCACCGCAATTATGTTCGCCGTTAAGAAAGTATCCCAAAATCCCCGCCATGATGAAACGTAAACCTGTCTCCTGCCCTGAGTCATTCTCTAGGGCAAGTGGATTCTCTCGGTATGATTCTCCCATGCAAGATGGTGATGCCGCCTTCCTCTTCCCCTTTTATCAGACCCACGAGCTGCTCAACAGCAAGCGCTCCCTGCTTTTCGAAAGAAGTTCTGATGGTGGTGAGGGAAGGTCTTACCAACCGTGCTGTTTCGATATCGTCGCATCCGATAACGCTAATCTGCTCCGGCACACGGATGCCTTCTTCTAAAAGTGCTTCCAGCGTACCAATCGCGCTTTCATCATTGGCGGCAAAGACAGCTTCAGGAAGCTTCTTCCCCGTCTCCAGAAAATCCTTCATGGAATTGTAAGAAGCCTCCCGCTCAAAGTCACCCTGCAGGATATAATCTTCCTCCAAAGTGATGCCCGCCTGCCTCAATACGTTAATAAAGCCTCTTTCTCGCCCAGTGCTGTCGAAGTTGTTCTCCACACCTCGCATGTAAGCGACAGTCTTATGCCCTAATTCCAGCAAAAACTTTGCGGCGAGTTCGCCCTCGTGATAGGAGTCAAACACAACGCTGGATATATACTTTCCTTTCATCTCTCTATCTATGAACACAGTGGGGATATCGTTATCCACCAGCATTTTTATATGCTCTTCCTTGATCCATCCGTTTAAAACGATGGCACCGTCCACTCGTTTGCCCAAAATATTTGCCATCATATTGTTGGATTTGTCGCTGATAAAAATATTCAGCTCATATCCGTGCTTTTTGCATGCCCGAAAGATGGAATCTGCCAATACTCCATAATAAGGTCCCTTTATGGAGTTAATGAACAGTCCGATTACATTGGTCGCCTGTGCCTTTAAATTTCTTCCGTTCAAATTCGGCATGTAATGCAGTTTCTCCGCTATCTTTAAAATATGCTGTTTTGTATCGGGATGCAGAACATCTACATCGTTTAAAGCATTGGATACTGTAGATATGGATACTCCGGCTTCCTTTGCCACATCCTTAATAGTCACTTTTTTCGATGCCACTTTTTATCCCTCCGCAGTAATTCGGTAAATTTAAGTAATAGAACAAATATCGATCCATTCTCTAGCTTGCGATGCTCTTTCCAGCTCCTCAGGGGTCATTACCACACAGCTGCTGCTGCTCCCTGCCGCAGGAAGGACTGTTTCAAAACGCTTCATGGAAATATCCAGATAAACCTTAACGTTTTTATCAGGAATATCAAAAGGACACACGCCGCCTACAGCATGTCCCGTATAAGCAATGACCTCCTCCGGCGTTAACATTTTCGCCTTAGTGCCGAATATGGCCTTATACTTCTTGTTGTCGACCTTGGCATCCCCCGACGTAACAATTAATATAACGCTGTCATTCGTTTTAAAGGAGAGCGTCTTGGCAATTCTCGCCGGAATAACGCCTGCAGCCGCAGCCGCAAGCTCCACCGTCGCACTGGATACCTGGAATTCCCTGACCTTGTCATCCAGCCCGAAAGGCTTTAAATATTTTTTAACACTTTCTACTGACATTTTTATCTTACTTCCTTTTTTATTTTACTTCTTTCGTTCTTACTTAAAGCTTTAATTTCTTAAACAAATCTCCAAGAGACGTACCGATTTCCTCATTTGAGCTATATTCCGCGGCTTCCTTCTCTTCCATTTCATCCGGTCTTGAATCCTCTTCCACAGCCTTTATACTCAAGCTGATCTTATGGTCATTAGTGCCCAGCACCTTCACCTTCACCTTATCTCCTACTGCCAGCACCTCAGAAGGCTTCTTAATCCTTTTCGAAGAAATCTGAGAAATATGCACCAAGCCGCTGAGTCCATCCGCAAGAGCGATGAACGCGCCGTAAGGCATCAAAGATTCCACGGTTCCCTCCAGTACCGTACCCGGCACCAGCATAGAAATCTTATGATTAATTTCCGTCTCCGCTTTTTGCTTCTCCACGGCCTTCGCCGACAAGACCAGCTTCTTCTTCTCTTCATCCACTGTAATGACCTTCACAGTAAGCTGCCTGTTCATCCACGGCTCCAAATCCTCCACATAACTAAGAGATAGCTGTGATGCCGGAATAAATCCTCGAATTCCTTCCGCATAAGCAATAACTCCGCTGTTTACCACCTCGCTCACCTTCACAGAAATTTCCTTCTCATCATTCAGATACTGCTTCAAAATATCCCATGATAAAATATCCTTCGCTTCTTTACAAGAAAGCTGAATATTCCCTGCCCCATCATCTGTCTTAATTACGGTAGCCTCAATAACAGAGCCTATTTTCACTTCCTCCAGAATATTAAACTTCGGATCATTACTCATATCTTCCGCCTTGATGATGCCCTGAGCAAAATAATTCAAATCGAGAATCACTTCCTCTTCATTCACAGAAATTACCGTACCGGATATAATCTCCCCTTCCCCGATCTTTCTGAAAGAAGCCTCCAGCTCCCTGCTGTAATCCGCCATCGTTTCCTGAGTTCCGGCCTCATTTTCTGCAGCCGTCTCCATGGAGGTTCCGGCGTTTCCGCCCAGCATGTCTTTTTCCAGTAAATCTTTTTCCATAATCTTTCTCCTTTTATTTTATTTTTTAATCAGGTAATTGCCTATACCACAGGTGGTATGTATATGTTTAAAAATACCCACTTATCACATGCGAAATTCCCTCACTTCTTTTACCACAAACACACATAACGAACGAGGCATCATCCGCATTCTTCCACAGGCTACCTCCGGCATATCCTCCTCCGACCGGGGAATACCATCCGCAAGATATTTCAACCCCGTATCTGCCGCTACAAACCACTCCATACCGGGAACTAAACCCGGCAGCAAGAATTCCTGCTCTTCCCAGAATACATTGATTGCCAGACACACGATATCATCTTTATCATTTATGCCGTCCTGAGCATTACGCCCTGCATAAACGATACGCAGTACCTTAAGATTCTCTTCCGGCTCCATCACATGGATTTCGGGGAAACCCAAGGAACATCGTCCGGAAAACTTCCGAACAATAACATGCTTCTTCCTAAACTGAATCATGTATTTAAAGAAGTCGTAGATATCTCTGTTTTTCTCCAGCATATCCCAGTTAAGCCACGAGGTCTCATTATCCTGGCAATAAGCATTATTATTTCCATACTGGGTATTGCCGAATTCATCTCCGGCCAGGAACATCGGTGTTCCGCGGCTCAGCATAAGAACTGCTGCCGCATTTTTTATCATTCTCCTGCGAAGTGCGAGAATTTCCTTATCCTCCGTCTCACCTTCCACTCCGCAGTTCCAGCTTCTGTTATCGTCGCTTCCATCCGTATTGTCCCAGCCGTTGGCTTCGTTATGCTTCATATTGTAGGAATATAAATCCCATAACGTAAAACCGTCGTGGCAGGTCAGAAAGTTTACCGACGCGTTAGTACCTCTGAATTCGGGAAGATACAGGTCCCTGGAGCCGGTGATCCGCTGCGCCGCAATGTCCGCCATGCCATAATCGCCCTTCAGGAAATTACGCATATCGTCCCGATATTTACCGTTCCACTCCGCCCAGCGGTTCCATGCAGGGAAGCTGCCTACCTGATAAAGGCCTCCCGCATCCCACGCCTCGGCAATGAGCTTCACATTTCCAAGAATAGGATCGAAAGCGAGACTTTGCAGCAGAGGGGGCTTGCTCATCGGAGAGCCGTCCTCGTTACGCCCTAATATGCTGGCCAGATCGAAACGAAAACCGTCAATGTGATATGCCGTTACCCAATACCGCAGGCATTCCAGTATCATCTGCTGCACGATAGGATGATTGCAGTTCAGCGTATTTCCACACCCGCTGAAATTATAATAATAGCCCTCTGGAGTAAGCATGTAATAAATATTATTATCGAAACCCTTGAAAGAAAAGAATGGCCCCTGCTCGTTACCCTCCGCCGTATGATTGAAAACCACATCGAGAAAACATTCAATGCCATTGTCGTTCAGTTCCTTTATAAGTTCCTTAAGCTCCGTACCTTCTCTGTTATATTCAACCTTTCCTGCATAACTCGTATTCGGAGCAAAAAAACTGACAGTATTATAGCCCCAGTAATTAATTAAAGGCTTTCCATCTACTTCCCGGTAATCGGACATTTCGTCGAATTCAAAGATAGGCATTAGCTCAACGGCGTTTATTCCAAGCTCCTTCAGATAAGGTATCTTTTCCCTTAAACCCTCGAAGGTTCCCGGATATTTCACGCCTGAAGATTTGTGATAGGTAAGTCCTCGGATGTGCATTTCATATATGATTAAATCTGCCATAGGTATCAAAGGCCGCCCGTTATTCCTCCAGTCGAAATCGTCCTTCACCACCCGGGCTTTGTAACAGACCGTCTCTTTTTTCTCCATGCCCCACACACTCTGACCGGTAACCGCCTTTGCATATATATCTAACAAGCACTTATCTTTATCGAATAAAAGTCCTTTTTGGGGGTTATATGGTCCGTCCAAACGATAGGCATACTCGAATTCTTCGATCTTCAGCCCGAATACGATCATCGAGTATACCTTTCCTATCTTATAATTTTCGGGAAATCTTAGTACCGCATAGGGTTCCTCTTCCATCCTCTTAAACAAAAGCAGTTCGCAGGAGGTAGCGCCGAAGGAATGTACCGTGAAATTAACACCGCAGGGAATTGCCACTGCCCCGTTAATTTCATACATCCCCGGCCTCACTTTAAAACCGTCTATTACGTCCATCGGAATCATGTGAATGCTGCTTAGCGGAGAAATAATCTTATTTTCTTCCATTCTTGTCCTCCAAGCCCGATTATCCGGTGGGCATAACTTAATAGGTCCTAATAAACTCTTCCACTTCATTCTTAGCGGGCATAACGCGCAAGGCACCTTTCCTCGTCGTAACGATAGAAGCGGCAGCGTTGGCAAAAGTAAGCATTTCGTCCAGCTTCTCTTCATTCAGATTATCGATACCGTATTTCAGAATATGGTGCAGACAGCAGCCGCCGAAGGTATCTCCCGCGCCCGTAGTCTCTATTGTCTTTTCCTGAACAAAAGCGGGCTTATCCACTTTGATATCCTTATAATAAGCTCTGCTTCCGTCTTTTCCCATAGACAGCACGACCAAAGGAATGCCGTATTCCTTTCGCAGTTTCTCTATACCTTTATCGTAATCCTCTTCTCCGGTAAACCACTGAATCTCGTTGTCGGAAATCTTCAAAATATCGCATTTGCCCAGTCCGTACGCTACCTGCTCCTTGGCTTCTTCCAAAGACTCCCAAAGGGGCGGACGCAGATTGGGGTCGAAGGAAATCAGTGCACCATGCTCCTTTGCCATTTTGATTACCTTTTTCGTCGCTTTACGAACCCCTTTATGAGTCATAGATAAGGTTCCGAAATGGAAGATCTCACTATGCTTGATCAGTTTTTCATCTATCTCGTCTTCTGTCAGCAACATGTCCGCGCCAGGATTGCGGTAGAAAGAAAAATCTCTGTCTCCGTCTTCAAAGGTCTGAACAAATGCCAAAGTGGTCCTTGCATCCTTATCCACAATCAAGCCGGTAGTATTGATTCCTACTTCCTCCAAAACTCCCTTTAACTTCGTTCCGAATATATCTTCCCCGACCTTTCCGATAAACGCAGTACGGTCGCCTAATTTCTGAAGCATAGCCAGCACGTTGCATGGAGCGCCTCCCGGGTTGGCTTCAAATATTGTATTTCCCTGCTCACTCACTCCGTTATCCGTAAAGTCAATCAGCAATTCCCCTAACGCAACTACATCAAATTCCTTTTTCATTTCGTCTTCTCCTTTTGCAGCATTACATTTTTAAATATCTTCTGAAATTCCCAAAGCCTCCCTGATTGGCCGTTACCATTAAATTCCTTCCTCTTCGGAACGAACCTTACATCCGTTGTCATAAGAGCCGATTTCACAAGGATCTGCTTTATCCCTGTCTGTACAAAACGTACACGACGGACAGGGCTTATACTCTCCCATGAATTCTCTGGGGACTCCTTCGTTTACGGCATTGTGTCTGCAGTCGAAACACCAGCACATCTTACATTCTTCAAAATATTGCTTGCCGTCTTTTTTTACTTCCTCTGATTTTTGTGGTTTCTCCGATTCCTTAGAAATAAAAATATCGAAGAGATTTATCTGTCCCTCTAACTGCTTTCTCATTTTCTGTTCTTTCTTATGTGTTATAATAAATGGTTTCGCCCGGCCGGCTTTGAATATATTCCTGATATACCTTCATTATATCTCGACTTAGAAAATATTGAAATCCTTTTTAACATATTATTCTATTAATATTCCGTGAAAATATTATTTTTTATACTATTTCGTATATTAAATAAAGAAGCAGCTAATCTTTTCCTTATATCGGGTGAATTAGCTGCTTTTCCAATTATTCTTTTAATTAAAATTCAATTTGTAATTTCATTTCTATCGGCTTTATTCCCGTCAGTTCCGCACTTCTTGCGTCCGGCTGGTTCATGCCTGCATACAGAATATAATTACTGCCGTCATAGAAACGTTCTCCTTCATCGTTAACAACAGTAAAGCTTTTTTTATCGATAGTCAGTTTTTGCTTTAACGTTTCTCCTGCCTTTATATGCACTCTTTTAAAAGCACACAAGGCCGGATTTCTAACAGCAAATCTTGAATCTAGGTTTTTTATATAAATCTGAATTACATCGTCGGTATCTACAATTCCCTGATTTTCTGCCATGACTTCAACACATATACCGTTTTTATCGATTTCCATTACCTCAATTCCCATAACCTGTGTTTTTCCATAAGTCAGTCCAAAGCCAAACGGAAATTGTGCCTTTTTCTCCATATAGCGGTATGTTCTTCCCTTCATGCTATAATCCGTAAATTCAGGAAGCTCTTCCACGCTTTCATAGAAGGTTACAGGAAGTTTACCGGAAGGAGATACCTCGCCAAATATAATATCGGCAGCACTTTTCCCTCCGCGGGCACCGGGATACCACAGTTGCAATATCGCACCAAAATGGCTGGCAGGAAAACTCAGATCGATATCGCTTCCTGACATTAGACAGAACACTACCGGTTTCCCTGTTTTTTCTATCGCCTTCATTAAATCCCTTTGCGGCTTTGGAAGCCTTAAATCTTCTTTATCTCCAGAAGCGTAGCTGTTCCCGGTGTCTCCCTCTTCTCCCTCTAACGTTTCATCCAGGCCAAGACAAAGAATAACAATATCGCTATGTTCTGCCACAGTCAGCGCCTCAGCCAATCTATCCTTAGCAAAAGCCAGCTTTTCCGTTCTTTCCTCCGATAGCTGACATCCCTCTGAATATAAAACGCGGACTTTATCCCTGGCATAATCCTGAATACCTTCCAGTACGGTAAAATATCTCGAAGAGGTTCCATGATAATTGCCGATCAGCGCTTTCCTGCTGTTTGCATTGGGACCTATTACTCCGATAGTTTTCAACTTATCCACATCCAAAGGCAAGATTCCGTCATTTTTCAACATAACGATGCTTTCCTTTGTTGTTTTATCCGCAAGCGCCAAATGTTCCTCGCATTCTACTTTTTCAAACGGTATTTTATCGTACTCGGTTTTTTCAAATAATCCAAGAAGAAAACGGGTAGTAAACAACCGGACAGCGGACCTGGTAATCGCTTCTTCTGTTACTAGTCCATCCTGAAAAGCTTTTAATATATGAAGATATATATTTCCACAATTAAGATCGCAGCCGGCGTTTAATGCCATTGCCGCAGATTCCTTCGCCGATGATGTAACCATATGATGTTCATGGAAATCTTTAAGTGCCCAGCAATCTGAGACAAAATGTCCTTCGAATTCCCATTTGCCGCGAAGAATATCCTGCATCAGCATCTTATTTGCGCAGCAAGGCTCTCCGTTTACCCGGTTATAAGCTCCCATTACCGCTTCTACCTCCGCTTCCTTTACAAGCGCTTCGAAGGCAGGAAGATAGGTTTCTTCCAAATCCTTAGGCGTAGCTAAGGCATTGAATTCATGCCTTAGAGCTTCGGGACCGGAGTGAACTGCATAATGCTTCGCGCAAGCCGCCGCTTTCATTACCTCTTCATCCCCCTGCAAGCCCTTGACAAAGGCTACACCAAGCCTTGAAGTCAAGTAAGGATCTTCTCCGTAAGTCTCATGCCCTCTTCCCCATCTGGGATCTCGAAAAATATTTACATTAGGTGACCAAAAGGTAAGCCCTTTATAAATATCCCTGTCACCGTGAGCAGAATATCCATTATATTTTGCCCTTCCTTCTGTTGCAGTGCAATCAGCAATCTCATATATCAATTCTTCGTCAAAGGCTGCCGCCATACCGATTGCCTGTGGGAAAACTGTCGCAGTACCGGCGCGTGCCACCCCATGCAACGCCTCCCCCCACCAGTTATAAGCAGGTATATTTAACCTCGGAATTGCTGGTGAATTATATCTTAACTGCCCGGCGCGCTCTTCTATCGTCATTTCTGCAACCAGCTTGGTAGCCTTCTGCCTCGCTTCTTCCCTCGTCATTGTTTACCTTACCTTTCCAAGCTTTTATCTTTTTAAATTTAACCCTTTACCGCACCTGCCGTTAATCCGTCTACGATCTGGTTGCTGAACATGCAATAAACGAGAATCGTAGGCGCTATTGCAATAATGACCGCTGCAAACATCTGAACATAATTCGTCGAGTATGGCCCTACAAAATAGGTCAGGGTTACCGGCAGAGTTTTTTTGGTCGTATCGGATATAAATACCATTGCCAGTAAAAGCTCGTTCCAGTTTCCTACGAAGGTCATAAGTGCCGCTACGCTCATACCTGTCTTGGAGAGAGGTATCGCTATTTGAAAATAACATTGATAAATATTACATCCGTCGATACATGCTGCTTCAAACATTTCTCTCGGCATGCCCTTAAAAAATCCTACCAGTAAAAATATGGTCATCGGAAGAGAAAACGTAATATAAGGCAGAATCAAACCCGCCAGCGAATTGGTCAATCCGAGATTGGAAAACCGCACAAACAGAGGAATTAGTACACAGTGTACAGGTACCATCATTCCTATCATAAAATATGTCATCGTAAGTCCGGACAGCTTCCATTTCATCCTCGCGATGGCAAAAGAAGCCATAGAACCGAAAAACATGCTGACGATCAGCGCAATTACACATACAATCAGAGAATTGAGCATAGCCCTTCCCAGATAGCCCTTAGTCCATGCAAAAATGTAATTTCCAATCTGTAATATTTCCGGCATTCCGAAGGGAGAAGCAAATACTTCCGCATTTGTTTTTAAGGAAACGTTTACCATCCATAGAAGAGGTACCAAATATACTAAGACCAACAGCAGTAATACTACATATATGATGATTGAAATCGGGCTGACCGGTTTTTTATTTTTATTAATCATACCTTCATCCCCCTAACTTTCATAAGTTTCTGCTTTAATTAATTTATTGATAAGAAAAGATACTATTAAACAGAGAACCAGCAATATGACGGATATGGAACTTGCATAGCCGTATTTGAAATATTGGAAGCCCTGCGTGTATAAATGCGTTGCCAGCACGTCTGTACTATGATTAGGACCGCCTTGTGTCATATTATAGACTAAATCAAAAAATTTCAGGGAACCGATGCAATTTAACGACAAGGATATGGTCACCATCGGTTTTACAAGCGGAAGCGTCAAATAGCGGAAGGTCTGTCCCTTGGACGCACCGTCAATATACGAGGCTTCGTATAATTCTTTTGATATTCCGCTGATTTGTGCTATGTAGAGCATCATTGTCGATCCTACATACTGCCAGAGTGCAATGCAGGCGATAACCCACATAGGCAGAACGATAAATCCCTTTGTAGAAGAAAGCCACATCGGACCTTCTACGCCGAAGTAGGCCAGCATCTGATTGATTCCCATCTTGGGATTAAACATGAATGCCCAAAGCAAACCCAAAGCTGCTGAAGAGAGAACGCAGGGAAGATAATAAACATTCTTAAAGAAGTTCCTTCCATGCTTTATATTCGTTAGAAAAACCGCTAACAGCAATCCGGTAATCTGCTGTGAAACAGCTGAAAATATCATGAAGAATAATGAATTTTTAAGAGCTGTCCTCATCGTTTCATCGTCCGTAAATAAATTGATATAATTCTTAAGTCCGACAAATTCCGGCTTTGTCAGCGCATTATAGTCACACAAGGAATAATAAAATACCTGTATAATAGGAATAAATAAAACAAGTGTAAATAAAAGAAATGCGGGTGCAATAAAAATGACAATCGCTTTTTTATCTTTTAAAATCTTTTCCATTAGGGAACCCACCTCCCGATGCTTTTTTAAAAGAATACGGGACTAAATTTCAAGCCCCGTATATCTTCTTAATATTCGTTACTTTTTAATTCCAGACATTTTTTTCATAGAAGGACTGTACTTTCTGGAACGCGTCCTCCGAAGTAGCATTTCCGAGGAAAATATCTACCATAGCGTTATCGAAAACATCTCCTGCTTCCACACTCGCCAGGGATTCATTATAGAAGCCGAAAGTACCCGTCATATTAGCAAGGATATCCTGAACATAGGATAACTGTGCAGGCGCCTTGGAGTAATCGATTTCCACATTGGTTACAACCGGAATCTTTCCTCCCACCTCTGCCGTATATTTCTGCGCTGTATCATCCGTAAAATATTTCATCAATGCAATTACCGCATCAGGATGTTCTGTAGAAGAGCTCATAACAAGGTTATCTGTCTTAACGATCATGCGATTCGGGTCAGCTCCTCCGGTAACCGCCGGAAATTGGAACACACCGCATTTGGGCTCAAAATCAGGATTATTACCGTTAACCTGAGCTATAGCCCAAGAGCCCTGGATAAGCATTGCCGCTTCGCCGTTATAGAATGCGGCCGTTGCCTGATCATTGGAATCGCCTGCAGCCGTTGCCTGGAAGTATTGGGATAACTCTTTCAGCTTATTGCCCGCGTCGATAAAAGTAGGATCTGTCCATTCCATCTGATGTTCTGCAATTTTCTGAAGATTATCAGGGCCGCCGACACGATCACAAAGATAACCCGCTACCATGGATAAACACCATGCCGTTCCTGCGGAGCAGGAAATAGGAGTATATCCCGTGTCTTTGATTTTCTGACACGCTGTTAGCAATTCCTCATAGGTGGAAGGAACTTCCGCACCCGCTGCTTCAAATATCTCCGTGTTGTAGAATACACAAGCAGCCGCAAAATTCGTTGGAACAGCCATTATTTTTCCGTCATATGTAATTCTTTCGAAGATACCTCCACTGAAGCTGTTATACCAATCCTTTTCCTGGTTCGTAAGTATATCCGTTAAATCAGCCGCAACGCCCGCATCTACGTACTGTGTCAGATTAGGTCCCGGATTACAAATGAATATATCCGGCGTATCCTTCGCTGCGATAAGAGCATTCAGTTTTGTATCATACTCTTCCAGATTCGTAGTTATAACGTTAACATGATAGGTTCCTGCATAATCATTATTAAATCTGTCGATAACCTCTTTATAACCTTTGGTAATTAAATCTTCCGTAGCCTCTAGGTCATCCCAAAACATCCATGTGATTTCCACTTCTTCTCCGGTTGAAGCCGTTTCAGTTTTTGTTCCCGTCTCAGCCGCATCGGTAGTCTCTGTACTGCTGCTTTCGGTTTGTGCCGTACTTCCCGTATCCGTAGATACGCCGCATCCTGACAAAAGACTTGTAATCATTCCAACCGACAGTAACAATGACAATAATTTTTTCTTCATTTACTTTACCTCCCTATTTTTACTTTTTGGCAACTTCATAACTTTGTAACTTTAAAATAACATACTGCTTTTACTCTTTCTTTCGAATAATTGCCTTATAATTATTAATTATTGCTATTTTAGTTATATTAAAATTATTATTATTGTCAAAATATACTATAATATAACTTGTTTTTATAACATATTTAACAAATAAAATTAATTATGGATTTAATATATTTACTTTTTTGTCTTGTATTGCTACTATTTTATTAAATTGTTAGGTGTTTTTTATTTATAATTTGGCAATAATTAACTCATAAAAATTGTCATATACACTATTAATTACTTTTTGATTGATAAACAGGGGAAGTGACCGATATGATTGAGAATTTAAAAGGTATTTATGAAACTGTAAATTTTAAAGAAAACACGAATTTAAGACTTTATGATAACAATAAATATGAAGACTATCCGCCTCACTGGCATACACCTCTCGAGATTATAATGCCCACTGAAAGCACATATACGGTCATATGCTGTGAGCATACCTTTGTGCTGCGGGAAAACGATATTATTCTTATATGTCCCTGCTGCCTGCATACCTTATATGCACCTCAAAAGGGCAGAAGAATTATTTTTCAGCCGGACATATCTGTCCTTCGTGAGATAAGAGAATTGGAAACTGTACTATCCATATTATCTCCTGTCATTGTCATAACTCCGGAGGAGTATCCTCAGATCCATCCACAGGTTCAGGCTTTGTTATTGGAAATCAAAGATGAATATCTGAAAAACACTCCTCTTTCGGAGGCAGCTATCTACGGAAAACTTCTTTCCATTCTCATTTTGATCGGACGCAGTTATACGGAAAATAGAAAGACATTTGACGTTACGAATAATAAGCAGCAGGAATATACCGAAAAATTTATGTATATATGCGATTATATAAGCGCTCACTGCACGGAAAACCTGACTCTGGATGACGCAGCCAGCCTTGCGGGTTTCTCTAAGTTCCACTTTACAAGGCTATTTAAGCAGTTCACTAACGTGTCCTTTTATAAATATTTAAACCAAAAAAGGATTGCTACGGCAGAAAAGCTTCTTGCGAATCCTCAGTATACAATAACGGACGTTGCCTTGAATTCAGGATTCTCAAGCCTCTCTTCCTTTATCAGGATGTTCAAGATCATTAAGAATTGTACGCCCACGGAGTTTCGGAGCATGTATACCATTTCATAAAATCAAATACCTAGGTAAGAATCAATTGTGTAAAACGGGCATAATTGCCGTTATTAGCATCATGATTGGACGTCGCATAGATACCCATGGTACAACCAACGAAACCTCCGGCAGCCTCCGAGGTAAGACCGCGGATATCGGTACTATGCAGTGTCCTTCCCTCCGTTATGCAAACTAGCGAGAGCCCCTTTACGTGCATTTTCAGCCTATAGGAGCTTGCTGCCTCCTCTTCAAATAAGACGGTCTCTTTTTCTTTTTCCGTCTTTATTATTCTCACCTTACTTCCATTAACGGAGGCATCTGAAGCCGTTACGGTAAAACGAACATAATTTTTTTCATTATATAAGTAAACTAGCCCCGCCTCTTGCCCGCCGTAAGGAATAAATTCCATCGTCGTTTCCATGGAAAAGTCTCTGGAAGTAACTCTCACTCCAATGTAAGCAGGAGAAAGCTCATCTAATATATTTTGAGGAAGGACCTTAAGCGCGAGCCTTCCGCCCTCTTCCATTCGATACATGTCCTTCTCCGGAAAACGGAAAAAGACGCATCTATAATCCAGGGAATCTTTCCATTCAATATTCCCTCTATTGCCAAGAGCAGTTACTTCCCTTTCTAAAGCAAAAGGAACTTCTTGAACCTCCGTCAGCTTACCTTCTCCCGGATTAACGATCGGCCAGTCGTTCTCCCATACGAGTTCAGCAAAAAAGGTCTCCCTGCCAAGGGGAGCATACCCTTCCTCCGGCCTCGTTCCGAGCATAACGATATACCAAAGGCCCTCCGGCGTCTCGATGATATCCCCATGACCCACATTCTGTACTTTCGCATCATGTCCAAGATGTCTATGGGTGAGTACCGGATTATAAGGGCAAGCCTCATAAGGACCGAATATATCCTTACTTCTTGCGAAGCAGATACTATGTTCATAACTGGTTCCGCCCTCCGCTATGAGCACATAGTAATATTCTCCCCTTTTATATAAATGGGGACCCTCCGCCCAAATGGCATTTTTCATGGATCCATCCCACACTACATGGACTTCTCCTGTCAATTCTCCTTTGCTCAGATCCAATTTCTGTATCCATATTTCACAATCACCGTAATATCTCGAATCCTTTTTGCCGCGCTGCCCGATATAATAACAATCCTCCCCCTCGAAATACAAGCTTGGATCGATTCCCGGCGCATCTTTTAAATAGATAGGGTCCGACCAAGGCCCTTCCGGTTTTTTAGCTGTCACATAAAAATTCCCCCCTCCGGACACGTTCGTTGTAATCATATAGAATGTACCCTCATGATACCGGATACACGGGGCATAAATTCCCTGAGACATTCCCGCACCCTTCAAGGAAAGCTGTTCTTCACGCACCAGCACGTGACCGATCTGCTCCCAATGCACCAAATCCCCGCTATGAAAAACAGGGACTCCCGGCGCATAAGAAAATGTAGAATTCACAATATAATAGTCCTTTCCGGCTCTGCAAATCGACGGATCCGGATAAAATCCCTTAAGTAACGGATTACGAACACTTCCCATAATTACCTCCAATCCAATACCTTAGTAAAATCATTATAATTTATCAATTTTTGCTTTACTATATAATTCTTGCTCTGCTTCTCTCAATTATTGTTTTTATTAGGAAGTTGCTTTTTCATCGATACTCTTCTTAAGCATTTTGCTTCCCCATTCGTACATGCCCTTATTGTCATACATCCTATAATCACATTCCAGACAAGCAATTAAAAACAGGTAAATATCATACCATTTTGCCCTTTTCAGCTGCGAGCAGCTCAATCCTTCGATTCCATAACCTTCAAAAAAAGCTTTTTCCAACCCATAAGTCCTAAATCCTACTTCCATAAGTTCATCGGCCCATAGGCACCTTTCGAAATCGATGATCCCGGTTACTGTAGTATTTTCAACAAATACATTCCCAGCCCATATATCCCAGTGAACGAACTTCGCTTTCTTCACCTCTTCAAATATCTTCTTGTCGGCCTTCAGCATGGATAATACCTTTTCCTCGGAAACCGGTATGGAGATATTCTTACGTCTTGCATCGGAATAAGTGTCCATCACCATCGAACAGAATACCTCATACCAATTAGTTCCTTGTTTTTCTTTCTGTCCGTAATAACCGAAGACATCATTTTCAATACTGTTAATCGCTTTCGTGTACTTCCCCATTTGGAAGAAAATCTCATCCTTTTCCTCTTGCGTCATCTTGTCAGCAATGCTTGAAAAACTGCTGCCTTCCAGCTTCTCCATGAAAAAATAACCGCTTTCACATATTTCACATCCGTTATCATAAAATAATACCCGCGGTACAGGAACAACGGATTGCTCCTCCATCATTTTCATTGCATTCACTTCACTTAGCATAATATCTTTTTCATGAGTCATTATAATCGCATCCGGAGGAGGTGCAATCTTCAATATCACATCCCTTTTCTCTAAGCTTATCTTAAATGCGACGTTGAAAAAGCCTTCCGTCAATTCAACCATATTTTTTATTTTTTCTTGCGGAAAAGCTTTACAAATCATTTGCTCAATGCACTGTTCGCTTACTTTGTTTTTCGTTATACTAACCGGCATTCTTATCTCCTTTGGCAATGTGATTATATTTAGAAATTATATCGGTTTTTATGTGATTTATTTTAGGATTATTTTATCATATGATCTGTAGTTTTCCTATCTTATTCTTTTCTAGCAGTGTATTATGCAGCAAAAAAATAGCTGATTTGACTTCTTGCAAAAAGTTCAGATCAGCTATTTTTAATTCAATTACGTAAATCCGATTTGTTAATTTAATTTCTTAGCTTTGCTTGGCTATTACAAGAAACCTTCCATCTTCAGTATGATAAGAGCAAGTGGAGAGAGTGAGAAATCTGTCGCCGTACTGCACATCTACTCCGGTTTGGTAAAGAGATTTCTTCTTTACTTCTTCGATATAGCTGTCAAATTCCTTCTCCCCAGATAGATTCACAAAAAAATACTTTTCTACTTGTGAATTATCGGCGGCGTCTATGGGGAAGGCTGCCAGAATTTCATATTCTTGTACCTCTTCGGATGTATAAAAGAGGATTTTTTTATGCGCTCTCCAATACGTTTTATCCTGATAGGATAAGAGGCCTGAAAACATAGAACCGTTTTTCATATTGTGGCCATAAACGATTACGTTGTCGGAGCGTGGGGTGACGGAACAGGCTGCATCTATAAAAGGTACCCCTGACAATGAATACTTTTGCACAAAATTCCTATGCAAATAATATTCTCCGTCCTTTGGCGTATACATTACCGGATAGTCTATCATCGTATCCTGAATCGTAATCCAACCTACGATGTCACTATTTTCCTGCTGCAACGCCGTTAAATCAATAAAACCTTTGCTTTCTGCCCCGGCAAGAGGCACATCCCCGGATAAATCCATGGGAGCCGTGCTCCTGCCATCGGCTGTTTCAATCAATCTATGGAATTCTGCTGCATCGTGGGAGAGCGAGTAGAAATAAATTCCAACGCTCAGGCATCCTGCAACGACAATTACACAAAGAATTCCAATACATAGATCAATCGCTTTTTCTTTTGTACTTTTTGCATATCTTTTGTACTTATGAATCATAGTAATAGCCAAAAATTTTTCTTTTGTATAAAAAGAGCACCATCACTCCGACAACCGCAATCAGCGTAACAATAATAATAGGTATCAGAGGCATACCGTCCCCTGTCTTGGCAATAGAAGATGCCGGCAAGAGTACACCGTCTTCATCCACATATGAGTAAGTACCATCGGCATTCTGCACTCTTGTATATGTTCCCAGAACATTGCCGTCCTTATCCACCAAGATAATCTTGTCAGGGGCGTCCTTTCCGTTGGGATCAGGCACCTCGCCTGTCTTGTACTTAGGAACTACGGAAGACTTGGAAGAAGTAGTATTATCCGGATCTTCAGGATCCTTACTGCCGCCATTAGACTCATCTACGTTATATGTATTTGTAAAATGCGCCACACTGGCCGTATCCTTCGAAATAATTCCGGTTTCACCAGTAGATTTCTTCACATACCCTTCCGAAGAATAATCAGCTTCCTCTACGGTATACGATGTACCTTCCAAAATCCCGGTAATCTCTATAGACTGTCCGTCCGCGAGCCTGATTATATCCCCACTCGCTATCGTTCCGTTATCCAATCCTATACCCGTATAAGAATAAGTCTTACTCGTATTGAAAGTGACGGTAAATTCGAATTCCTTGCTTTTGTTTCCTCTGTTTCCTGCAACCGTCTTAGCAATAGAAAGAACTCCGTTATTTTTAGAATTAATGAAAGATGCAGTACTTGTTATTCCATCCTTTATCAATCCTGTATCCGCATTTTTCGTTGTAACATAGCCCTCTTCAGAATAGTCCTTTTCAGTTACAGCATATTTTGCTCCTTCAGGAAGATCATGAATTGTAATAGATTGTCCATCAGAAAGCTCAATCTTTCCACCGCTCGCTATCGTTCCGTTAGAAACTCCATTTCCTGAATAAGAATAAGAGCCGTTCGCATCTTTAAAATTTACATTAAATTCAAACTTTTTAGTTTTGTCTCCGGCATTTCCTTCTACAGTTTTTTGAATAACGAGTTCACCTATATTTCTCGCATTTCTAAAGACAGCGGCACTGGTTTTCGTATTTTCTATTATTCCCGTATCTCCTGCTTTTGTAGTGATATATCCTTCACCGGAATAGTCGTCTTCGGTAATCTTATAAGTCGTATTTTCAGGCAGACCATCTATAGATATACTTTGGCCATGTTTTAACTTTATAGTACCACCGTTAGTTATCGTTCCGTCAGGTACACCGCCCAGACCGGTATAGGAATAGGAACCGGTAGCATTGAATTCTATTTTGAAATTAAATTCCTTATTAGAATCTGCTCCGCTGCCCGAAACTATTTTTTGAACGACCAATCCTCCGATATTTTTAATATTCGAAAATGATACCGTTTTTGTTTTATCAACTTCTACAGTCCCTTCCGCATCACCTAATGCCATCGAGACATAACCTTCTGAAGAATAATCCTCTTCTTCTACCTTATAGGTACTCTCCATAGGTAAATCTAATACTTTAAAGCTTTCCAAATTAGATAATTCAAAGGTATCTCCGCTTTTAACCACTCCACCCTTTACAATTTTATTATCCTTATCAAAGAGATTATATGCATATGCCGATGTAAGTTCTATGCCGTTTTTATCATTCAAGAGTAATGTAAATTCAAATTTTTTTGAAAGGTCGGCACCTGAACCAGCCACCGCTTTCGAAATCAAAAGATTGCCTGTCGTGCCATCCTTATAATTCTTAATATCGATATTATTTTCGACAGTACCGTCTATGCTTGTTACAGGAATACCCGATCCATTCTTTTCCACATGAACCATATATTCTTTTTCCGAAGGAGTATATCCCGTCGGTACTTCTGTTTCTTTTAGGATGTAATCACCATCCGGCAGAGCTTTTAAAGAAAGAACTCCGCTTGCATTAGTAATTCCTTCTCTTATAACTACTCCATTGGAAGAATATAATACAAATTTAACACCTGGTATTCTAAGATTCGTATCTCCATCTGTTTTTGTTATTTCAAACCAGCCGTTTCTTTGATACAACGCGCCGGATGCGAAGCTTGCGAGGCTGAATGCCGAGAGTCTGGATACAGGAGATCCTGTGGATTTAACAAATTGTACCGTATTATTTATATCCTTTCCGTCTCCAGTTATATCGGTATAATAAATCAATCGATAAGACTGGCTTGAATCCGGAGGATAAAACTTAAGAGTCCGCATTTCATTATCATACGTTAATATATTCTTATCAGGAAGAGTTAACTCAGTATCTTCCGTATATGATCCATCTTTATTCAGCTTCAATTCAAATATTTGTATATTCTTCTTTCCGGTCGCAGCATCATTAATCAGCAATTCACCTTCACTATCAATTCTTAGGTCGATACCCGGATTAAGAATATCCTTAATATAAGCATCGGTATAACTAATGTCATAGGGTCTGTAATCTATCGTCCATACCAAATAATCTTGATTAACATAACTTTTATCTACATCTTTTGTAACTATAGAATTTTCAATTATAACATCGGTATTAGCATTAACTCCCACGGTCACCTTCGTATTATCTATAAGATTTACATTATTTTTTTTTGTATAATTTTTAATTTCACTTAGATAGCCTTTTGCAGTATCTTCTGTTGGGCCTGCTTTCAACAAAATAACGTAACCTTTATTAAGATCAGTAAAATTAAAAGTCATTTCCTGTCCTTCATCCGCATTGACAGATGCATTCGGTCCGGCTACTTGCATAACAGATGAATAATCTGATATATAACCTGTTGCATTTACCTTAGTACCATTTCCTGTCCCCTCATAAAGCAAGAAGTAATCGTCATCCTTAATTTTTTTGAATTCCCATCCTTCCGGGAGAGTATCTTTTATTTTATAATCTCCTATCATTTCATCTATATTGGTGGTAACGCCATCTGTTATATCGATGTTGTATGCATTGACATAAATACGATAAATAACCGATTTATCAACATAATCATAGCTACCTGTATTGCAGCCTGAACTGCCGTTAACAGCCGCTATTACATCGCTATCATTTGGATTTCCCGCTGTAACCGTATCCGCATCTTCTCTCGATAAAGTATTTTTCTTAAGCATATTACTCGAGATACCTATAGATGCAGTACTATCATTTAATTTATTAGCTCCGGCAAATAAAAAAGCTGTATTATCAATCGTATTGCTTCCATTTGAGGCATAATAATTTGGATTAGTAACAATAGTGCTAAAAGAAAAATTATGAGTACTCAAATAATCTATCCCTTGAAAATCATCCTTAGTCACTACTAATAAGTCCGCAACCTTTTCTCCAGCAATAGTGAGAGTATGCACCGTAAATCCAAGCCCTGTAACAGAAGGCAATGACGTCTGGTCTATCATCTGATAAAAATGGGGAGTAATCTCATTCAGGACATCTTTCGTCACATATCTTAAATCTCCGGAAGCACCTATTCCGAAATCTATACCATCAATATCATCGATATTAATACTCCCTCCGTATACCAGAAGGTCGAGTACCCGTAAATTTCCTCCTAAAGATTGCTTTAATGTATCAACTTTAATATTCCAACCCATCTTATGATTTTGATTGTCATAAGAACCGGCTGTCTTTGTAATACTTGGAACACCAATCGTAACACTGGCATCACTGCTTGTTATTCCTCCCGGTTTTTCTGTTCCTTTTATTGTCGCGTTGTTATTAAAAGTAACCTGTTTCTGCCCATTAATAGATGTATCTGTTACCTTGGTAACTATTGTAACTTTATATTTACCGGAAATGTCGCTCATAGAAAAGGTAAGCTTCTCTCTGCTTCCCTCAACACTACTACTTGGATGAATAGATAATGACAAATCATATTCATTTGTTAAATCATTATATTTATCTACAGTAGAACTGACATAAGAAAGGCCTAAAGGCAATAAATCTTCTAATTGAGCATTACTCATTGCACCATCGATAAATATGGTCCATTTTATTTCTCTGTTAGAAGGATCATAAGTACCGCCATTCATTCCATCCCCTATTTCTTCTCCGCCTTTCTTAATCCAATCCATAGTATAAGAAGCGGAACCATCGTCATAAGAAACCCTTACGCTATCCTTATATATCTCTGCCATATTATTAATTGTAGTTGTGCCATTACTATAATATTTATCGTCAGGTATCTCCGTATCGAAGAAAATATAAACCGTTCCTATAACATCAGCACCGGCAGGAAAAGTATAAGTCAATTTATCACTTATATAGTCAGGCGTAACCGCTCCCCCTCCGATTGGATTAATACCATCTGCATCCGTAGTGATTTTAAAACTGTTTGAATTATAGGTTCCTACATTTGTCAAATCATCAGAAAAAGTATAACCCTTTAAATTTCCATCTTCTGCAGCCCCGCCTTCTTTATCTGCACTTACTTTTACCTTCCAGGTTATTTTTCTATTGGACGCATCTGCAATACCGGTTTTTTCAGTCGTTACAGTAGTTGATTTCGGAGGTATTGTTATTTCAAAAGTTTTATCATATATGGAAACTGTTTTCTCTAAATCTTCTTCTCCATCATTTTCACCATCGTATTTCAATGTCATACTAAAATTTGCACTTGCGGTATTAATAGTAGGATCATTTATAGTATCCTAAAAAAGTACTTTTGCAACTTTTTTGGTACCACCGCTGCCATCATCAGCATCATCTAATGTTAAAGTACCTACTGGAATACCATTAAATTCCAATTCAGCCGCTACTAAATTAACCAAACTGAAATCAGCAGGAAAATCGATTATAGCATAATCTCCGCCTATTATATATTTTGATGTATCATCCTTATTTATACCATTATCACCAATAACGGGAAAATCGAACGATACATTCACATCTACATCTTTCTTAGGATCTAATTTTTCCCCTGCAGTTACATCTATTATATCGGTACCTTGTTTTAAAGTAGCTAAAAAATTATTCAGAAGATTTGATTTTTCAATTCCTACATATGTACCTAACAAAATGATATCATTTGCTTCCATTACAGACGGCTCATTTGCATTGCCATTAATTCCGTTTAAATCCGTACTTTCGGTATTTCCCAAACTATTATTTAAAATATTGGTTTCTTTACTGCTTTCACTGCTACCAGTTTCTCCCCCTTCACTGCCAGAACCCGTAACTCCGTCTGCAGTACTCTCGGTATCTTTTTCAGTGAAATAATTCTGACTTTCTCCAGTCACAGAGGAATTTGAAGATACTCCCTGTGCATATGCTGTTAAAGAATTATTTACAATTATATTATTAGTGCTTATCATAACGAAAAAAAGTAACCAGCTTATCCCCTTTATAAACTTCTTTTTCATTACTGATTTAAATGGATTCATTCTTCTGCCTCACCCTGATGTTTTTTATAAAATATTAAATTTAGAAAAAAATTGTATATATATCAAATTAAAGTTTTTCAATAATAATCATAGTGATAGTAATTATTATCATTTTCTTTCTTCTAAAGTATATAGAATTATAAAAAAAGAAACTTGAAAAATATTCAAAAAAAAGGTCCTATTATGTCGTCTAACGGAAAAATATTCAAAATATTTTTAAAATCGATGGTAAATTAATATGATTTTGTGTTAAAATGAAATAAAAATACAGGGTATAAAAAATTCTTACACATAAAAAGAAAGTATGGTATCACGTATGAAAATCAGTTTTCTATTAAAAGAACTCATTACAATTGCCAAAAAGCAAAAGACAGATTTTGCACTTCACATGAATATGACTCCCAGCGGACTTAGTAAGATTCTTACGGAAAAGGGAATTCCTACTATTAGAGACAGGAAAATTTTTACCAGGCTGGCCGCCGAATATTTTGCGCAAAATATTTATTCTCCCGGCTGCTATTGGAAATTTGAAAATATCTTTCCTGTAATCTATGATTTTGAATCTCAGGATGATTTACAGTCTTTCTTATCCTATGCTATCGAATATGCCCTGGATGGAGCTTTTACGGAAGAAATTAACATCAATCTGGATTATTCCGAGAGAGGACAATATTATATTGGCAAGAGACCGGTGATCGGTATTCTTTGCATTATTTTATCGGATTATGTTACTAGTAATTCTGATAATCTATCAGAAATTTATTTTTCCATTCCTCTGTTAGATTCTTCTTATACGAAGATATTCCACAAAATAGTACTGATAGGGAATGATGTATTTAAAAATATCACATTTAATTTCTTTTATAATAAGAATTTGTTAAGCGAACTCATAGAAAATAATCCGGGTGTTATGAACTTTAGCAGTATTCTCTCTCTGATCGTCAAGTTCCATAAGTATTTTCAAGTCAATCTATGGGAGACCTCTCAGGACACTACTCCTTTTTTGCTCTTAAAGAGCAATATCTTGATGTTTTTCAATGCACAAATTGATGGAACTCCGCTTTTAACTACTGTTTATCATAAAAGTTATCTTGCAGTTTTTTATAATATGCTTATGAAGAAAGATACAAATAAAATTAGTTATGAAAAAGAAGAGATTATTACATTCTTGGAGAAAAATCCTAATTTCTTTGAAAAATTAAAAGAGAAGGGGCCTGGAAGCGTCTATAACTTCACTTCCTTCGGATATATGTTAACAAATGAAGAGTTAGATTCGTTAAATGGAAATAAGACTCTTAGAAAGAATATTAAAAAGCTATTCGACGACGCTATGGACAAGGATACTAATTACCTGGTAACTAACACTTCTATGGATAAATTTATATCCATGGGAAAGATGATCGTTCCTTTTATTGGTACTTCTTATTTTCCGCCCAATAAGAGAATTCCATATTTACAGAGATTTAATTCCTACATGAATACGGGCAGCTATAACAAATTGAAAATTATTAACATTGATTTATCAAATATGGTTATATTCTGTTTTGAAGAATTTAGTCTGGTATATGTGATAAGTGATACCTATGAAAGAGAGACACTTCATTTCTTTAACACAAATAAAATCAGCTCTCTTTTATACAATGAAATGATGAAAGACAGTGAGTTATCTATAGATTTTTCGACTGAACTCTGGAACGCTTATCAACAAGAGCTTGTGGATCACATTCCCTAATTAGTGTAATGGCAGACAACAAAAAGGATAAATCCAATTTCTTATGATTTAGAAATGGATTTATCCTTTTTAAATTTTAGTTTATTCTTCTGTTTCTTCGGTAGGAAGAGTTACTTCTTCTTCCTCTTCAATTATTACAGGATGTTTTTCATCCTCAGGTATGTCCTCAAGGGCATCTTCGATATTTTCGAATTCCTGATTACCATTTGAGACCTTTTCTCTTACTTTAGCTACTCTGGCTACCTTCACTCCTTCATCAAGGTTAATCATCCTAACACCCGATGTAATTCTTCCCAAAGTGGAAATATCCTCCATGCGGAGCTGAATAATGATTCCCAGCGTAGTTATCATCATAATTTCATGGTCATCATTTACCGCCTTTACTCCTACTACGTATCCGGTCTTTTCCGTGACTTTATAGCACTTTACTCCCTTACCGCCTCTTTTTTGTACAGTGAATTCTTCAAGGTAAGTACGTTTGCCCATTCCGTTCTCAGATACGATGAGGAGAGAATCTCCCTGATGATCCAACTGCATTCCCACAATTTCATCTCTGTCACTCAGATTCATACCGATCACACCCATAGAAGCTCTTCCCGTAGCCCTTACGTCAGTTTCTTTGAATCTGATACACATACCATGCTTGGTAACAAGGAATATTTGCGTATTTACATCTGTTATCTTCACCTCGATCAGTTCATCGTCCTCTCTAAGATTGATAGCAGCCAGACCGTTCTTTCTCACATTGCTGTATTCCATAATATGAGTTTTCTTAACGATACCCTTTTTCGTGACCATAAAAAGATTCTTATCATCTTCATAGTCTTTTACCGGTATGATAGCGGAAATCTTTTCTCCCGGATTGAGCTGAAGTAAATTGATGATAGCGGTTCCTCTTGCTGTTCTTCCTGCTTCAGGTATCTCATAGGCTTTCAGCCTGTATACCCGGCCGAAATTAGTAAAAAACATAATATAGTGATGGGTTGTAGTCATAAGAAGATCTTCGATATAGTCCTCTTCTATAGTCTGCATTCCCTTGATGCCTTTTCCGCCGCGGTTCTGACTCTTAAAATTATCGATAGTCATACGCTTAATATAACCAAGGCTGGTCATTGCGATTACCGTATTATCCTTAGGGATAAGGTCTTCCATATTAATGTCATAAACATCGAAACCTATTACGCTTCTTCTTTCATCTCCGTACTTCTCAGCAATAATAGAAATTTCTTCTTTGATTACTCCGAGCAGCAACTTTCTATCTGCAAGAATAGCTCGTAACTGGGCAATTTTTTCAAGCAGTTCCTTATGCTCGTTCTCTATCTTGTCTCTTTCCAAACCGGTAAGAGTACGGAGCCTCATATCTACAATAGCCTGAGACTGAGGATCTGAGAGACCAAAGCGGTCCATTAACTTTTGCTTTGCAATTTGAACATTATCACTGCTTCTTATAATGCTTATTACTTCATCGATATTATCGAGAGCAATCAGTAAACCTTGTAAAATATGATCTCTTTCTTCCGCTTTATTTAAATCATATTTCGTCCTTCTGGTTACGACCTCTTCCTGATGTGCCAGATAATTTACAAGCATATCCAGAATATTCATAACCTTTGGTTCATTATTTACAAGCGCCAGCATGATGATACCGAAAGTATCCTGCATCTGGGTATGCTTGTAAAGCTGATTCATAATTACATTGGCATTGGCGTCCCTTCGAAGCTCGATAACGATGCGCATACCTTCTCTGTCAGATTCATCGCGAAGATCGGTAATTCCGTCGATTCTCTTCAATTTAACGAGCTCAGCTATTTTCAGTATTAGGTTAGCTTTATTTACCATATACGGAAGCTCAGTTACTATAATCCTGCTCTTACCGTTGGGAAGAGTCTCTATATCGGTAACTGCACGTACCCTGACCTTACCCCGGCCGGTACGGTAAGCCTCTTCGCTTCCTCTCGTTCCGAGGATGATTCCTCCGGTAGGAAAGTCAGGAGCCTTGATGATAGAAAGGACTTCTTCTATATCCGTATCTCTGTCTCCATCAATCCTATTATCAATAATTTTAACTACAGCCTTGATTACTTCACGTAAATTATGGGGAGGTATATTGGTAGCCATACCTACTGCGATACCTGTGGTACCATTAACCAACAGATTGGGATAACGGCTGGGAAGTACGGAAGGTTCTCTTTCCGTCTCATCGAAGTTCGGTATAAAATCTACCGTATCCTTATTAATGTCTGCAAGAAGCTCCATGGAAATCTTGGAAAGTCTCGCTTCCGTATAACGCATAGCCGCCGCACCATCTCCGTCCACAGAACCGAAATTGCCATGTCCATCGACTAAAGGATAGCGGGTAGACCATGGCTGTGCCATATTCACCAATGCTCCGTATATGGAGCTGTCACCGTGAGGATGGTACTTACCCATAGTATCTCCGACGATACGCGCACTTTTTCTATGCGGTTTATCAGGACCATTGTTCAATTCTATCATGGAATACAGCACTCTTCGCTGTACCGGCTTCAAACCATCCCTTACATCGGGCAACGCGCGGGAAGCTATAACGCTCATGGCATAATCGATATAAGAGGTTTCCATAGTCTTCTTCAAATCCACGTCATGAACTTTGTCAAAGACTGTGTCTTGAATATTTTCTTCCATTTTTCATTATCTCCATTTCGTAATCGCAGCATTAATTAAATATCGAGATTCTTTACAAACTTCGCATTTTCCTCAATAAATTCCCGCCGCGGTTCTACTTTATCACCCATAAGTGTAGTAAACGTCAAGTCAATTTCCGATTCCGCCTCTCCATCCATAGTTACACGAAGAAGAATGCGTTTTTCTGGATCCATTGTTGTATCCCATAACTGTTCCGGATCCATTTCTCCAAGTCCTTTATAACGCTGTATCTTATTGTTCTGGTCTCTTCCTACCTCTTGAATAATACTTTCCAGCTCTTCGTCACTGTAGGCATACCACACCTTTTTATTTTTCTCAAGCTTATAAAGAGGAGGCTGTGCCAGATATACGTAGCCTTCCTTGATAAGATTAGGCATAAAACGGTAAAGGAATGTCAGCAGCAAAGTAGAAATATGAGCTCCATCCACATCGGCATCAGTCATAATAATAATTTTGTGATAACGCAGTTTGCTGATATCAAAATCTTCATGGATTCCTGTACCGAAAGCAGTAATCATCGCTTTGATTTCCGCATTAGCGTATATTTTATCTAGTCTGGCCTTTTCTACATTGAGTATCTTCCCTCGAAGGGGAAGGATAGCCTGAGTCGCACGGCTTCTGGCTGTCTTCGCACTGCCTCCCGCGGAATCTCCCTCTACAATATAAATTTCACAGTTGGAAGGATCTTTATCCGAACAATCCGCAAGCTTTCCTGGAAGGCTCATTCCCTCTAAGGCTGTCTTTCTTCTCGTTAAATCCCTCGCTTTTCTTGCAGCATCCCTGGCGCGCTGAGCGAGAATGGATTTTTCACATATTGTTTTTGCTATGGAAGGATTCTGTTCCAGGAAGTAAGTGAGCTGTTCGCTGACTATATTATCCACAGCGCCTCTGGCTTCAGAATTTCCAAGCTTCTGTTTGGTTTGTCCCTCAAATTGAGGGTCCTCTATCTTAACACTGACGATTGCCGTCAAACCTTCTCTTATGTCATCGCCCATAAGATTAGTTTCACTTTCCTTCAAAAGCTTGTTATTTCTTGAATAATCATTAAAGGTCTTGGTAAGGGCATTTCTAAAACCTATTAAATGAGTTCCGCCCTCAGGAGTATTTATATTATTAACAAAGCTGTAAGAACTTTCAGTATAAGAATCGTTATGCTGCATAGCGACCTCAACATAAACATTATTCTTCATACCTTCAAAATACATTACGTTGTCATAAAGCGCCGTCTTGCTTTTATTCAGATACGTTACGAATTCTTTGATTCCGCCTTCATAATGAAATTCTCTTACTACAGGCTCTTTATCTTCTTCTACCCTCATATCCTTAAGAATAATTTTAAGATTTTTCGTAAGAAAAGCCATTTCCCTAAGCCGCTGCTTTAAAATATCGAATTCAAAAACTGTAGTTTCTTGAAAGATAGTAGCATCAGGCTTGAACGTAACCTTCGTTCCTGTCTGATCCTGCGGACATTCACCTGTCACCTTCAATGGATAACTCACATGTCCTCTTTCATATCTTTGCTTGTGTACCTTGGAATCCTGATAAATCTCAACCTCCAGCCAATCGGAAAGAGCATTTACAACAGAAGCTCCTACACCGTGAAGACCACCGGATACTTTATATCCTCCTCCGCCGAATTTACCGCCGGCATGAAGAATAGTAAACGCCACTTCCACAGCAGGAATACCAGCTTTATGATTAATTCCCACAGGGATACCACGCCCGTTGTCGATAACTGTTACGGAATTATCCTTATTGATAATAACTTCAATTCTATCGCAATATCCTGCAAGCGCTTCATCTACGGCATTATCCACGATTTCATACACCAAATGGTGAAGACCTCTGGAGGAAGTAGTTCCTATATACATACCGGGCCTCTTCCTTACCGCTTCAAGACCTTCCAATATTTGAATTTGATCTGCTCCGTATACATTTTCATTGCTCATTTTTATATCTATGCTCCTTTCAAGCGCGAAATACTGCGCAGCAGTGTTTCTGCGTATTAACTGTTTCCAGGAAGCCATAGGCCCAATAGTAACCTATTCTTTGACGGTTCCTTCCACTATCTTAAAAACCTTATCTATTTCAAATCTGTTATTTACGAATTCATCCAAGCCTGTACAAGTGATTATAGTCTGTACATCTCCTATACTGCTAAGCAGATAATTCTGTCTGCTGCTGTCTAACTCTGAAAGCACATCATCCAGAAGTAAAACAGGGGTATCCTTGGCAATTTTCTTTACCAGCTCTATCTCAGATAATTTAAGGGAAAGAGCCGCTGTTCTCTGCTGTCCCTGTGAACCGAATCTACGGATATCAATATTCCCTACCATAAAACAGAAATCATCTCTATGAGGTCCTACCGAAGTTTGTTTTAACCTGATATCTTTTTCCTGACTGCTTTTCATCAGCCTTGCAAAATCATCGATTTCCACATCGGGTTCATATTTTATAAACAATTCCTCTTTATCACCCGACAACTTCTTATGTATGTCATAAATAATCTCATTGAGCTGGTCCACAAAGATACGGCGTCTTTCAATGATCTTGCTTCCGAAAGACACAAGCTGAGAATCCCATATATTTAAGGTTTCCTTCAACTCAGGTTTAAAGTACATATCCTTTAAAAGCTTATTTCTTTGATTCACAATTTTATTGTAATGATTTAGATTATAGATATAAAAATTGTCCAATTGACAAAGTTCCATATCCACGAATCTTCTTCTTTCTGCAGGTCCGTTTTTAATAATGCTTAAGTCCTCGGGAGAAAAAAAGACAACGTTCAATAAACCTAAGAGGTCTGCTGCTTTTTTTATCTTCTGTCCGTCAATCGCAATCCCCTTTGATTTATTTTTACGAAGATGTACGTCTACCTTGTATTCAATTTCCTGCTTTTCAATATAAGTTCTTATATGAGCTTCTTCTGAATCAAATTTAACAATATCTCTGTCTTTGCTTCCTTTATGTGATTTTGTGGTTGCGGATAGATAAATGGCTTCCAACACGTTAGTTTTCCCTTGTGCGTTATCGCCGTACAGGATATTTGTTCCTTCACTGAACTTTAAATCCAGAAATTCATAATTTCTGAAATTCATCAGTTCCAACGATTTAATAATCATTCTTACACCTTATTTTCCAAATACAAAAATATACATAATCATTATTTTTGTATTAAAATCTTTTTCCCGTCAAATTCCACAATATCATTTTCATAAAGCTTCTTTCCCCTTTGAAATTCCGGCGCACCATTAACCTTCACTTCTCCGTTCACAATAACATCCTTCGCTTCTACGCCGGAATCTACAAGACCCACAGCTTTTAACGCCTGGCCGAGTTTAATATACTCATCTCTTAATTTTATTATTTCCATATTTTTCCTTAAATTACAAATATATGTTTATATGTTGTGAAATCTTTTAAATAATACACTAATTTACGGTAGTGAAATTTACCGGAAGAATCAAATAAGTATACTTTTCCTCAACATCCCTGATAAAACAAGGAGCTTTAGGATTCACAAGATAAATATCTATTTCTTCATCGTCTATTACACGAAGAGCATCAATCAGAAATTTAGGGTTAAAGCCAATCATAATATCTTTTCCCTTTTTATCGATGTCTATTTCTTCGTTCATGCTTCCTACCGTAGAATTGATCTTAAGCTCCATCATACCATCGATTATATTTATAATAATAGGTTTCTTATCTCCTTCTTTCACGAGAAGAGTAGCTCTGTCGATACAATTTAAAAATTCTTTCTTGTTAATTCTTACCTTCGTCTCATAATCACTGGAAAGCATTTGATCTATTTTGAAATACTCTCCTTCAATCAGGCGGGAAACCACAGTAGTACTTTCGAATTCAAATACGATATGTTTGTCCGTAAAGAAGATATGTACGTCTTCCTCCATTCCACCAGACAGTATCTTGCTTATCTCATTTAACGTCTTGCCGGGAACTACTACTTTTTTAGGCATATAAAAATTCTTCAGTCCAATTTTTCTTATGGATATTCTGTGACCATCCAGAGAAACTACCTTCAAAATATCCTCGTTAATTTCAAATAATTCACCTGTCATCAGTTTATTGCTGTCATTATCAGAAATAGAAAATATAGTCTGTCTGATCACTTCTTTCAAGGTGAACTGGGAAACAATGATAGAATCTATCTTTTCGATAGAAGGCAGGTAGGAAAAATCATCTCCTGACTTTCCAATAATATTAAACTTAGCTTTTTCGCAAGTAATGGTAGTCTTATAAGAAGAATCCGTTACAATAGTTATATCGTTATCGGGAAGCTTTCTTACTATCTCTAAAAAAATCCTGGCATCCAAAGCTATCAAGCCTTTTTCCACTATATTTCCTTCAATCAAGGTCTCTATACCGAGTTCCATATCATTGGCGATCAGTTTAATGTTTCCTCCCCTTGCATCGATGAGAATACATTCGAGAATAGACATCGTCGTTTTATTAGGAACAGCCTTCGATACGATTTGTACTCCGTTAAGCAGATTTGATTTTGAACAAACTAATTTCATTTGTGTATAACTCCCTTCCTGAAAAGATGAAAAATTTGATTTGCCGAAAACCGGTTAATATATAAAGAATTTAATAATATAAATAATAATAGTTGTTGATATGTGTATAACCTTATCTATTATACTATTTTTCAGTAAAAAAAGAAATCATAATATATGTGAAAAACTAAATATAACTTTTGGATAACATGTGAATTATTCACATCTCTTTTTTTGAAGCATAAAATTAAATCTTATACTCATAAAAATATCAACATTATAACCACATAATAATAAACATAAGATTGTGGAAAGCTATTATGAAATCTATGAAGGATTAATTTTTTTTCTTATGATTTCTATTTTATTTTTGAGTTCTTCGTTTGTTTTAATTTCCTCTGTAATCTTATTAACTCCGTGGATAATTGTGGTATGATCTTTTTTGCCAAGTATCTTACCTATATTTTGATAAGAGGTATCTGTCATGCTGCGGCAAAGATACATAACTACCTGCCTCGGTTCCACAAACTCAGAATTACGTTTTTTGGAGGTTATATCCTCAGCATTTACTCCGAATTGTTCCGAAACTACATTAATAATAAAGGAAGGACTTATTTCTTTCGGTTTGTCAGGATAAATAATATCTTTTAGAGCTTCCTCCGCAATATCAAGAGTGATATCTACATTATTTAATTTGGAAAAAGCAATAATCTTATTAAAAGCACCTTCTAATTCTCTGATGTTGGACTTTATATTCGTAGCTATATATTTGAAGATTTCATTATCTACTTCTTTACTGTAGCTTTCCGCATTTTTCTTAAGTATTGCCATTCTGGTCTCATAATCGGGGGGCTGAATATCCGCAATAAGTCCCCATTCAAATCTGGAACGAAATCTTTCTTCCAAAGTTTCCATTTCTTTAGGAGGCTTATCTGAGGAGAGAATGATCTGCTTCCCGGAAGCATGGAGTACATTAAAGGTATGGAAGAATTCTTCCTGTGTACTTTCTTTTCCTATAATAAACTGTACATCATCAATAAGCAGCACATCTACAGTCCTGTATTTTTCCCTGAGCTTCGTCATGGCCGCAGCGTTACCGCTCCTTATGGATTCAATTACTTCGTTGGTAAATTGTTCCGAGGTAACGTAAAGTACTTTCATATTAGGATTCTGATTAAGGATAAAATGTCCGATGGAGTGCATGAGGTGAGTCTTACCCAATCCGGCGCCTCCGTATAAATAGAGGGGATTATACGCTTCTCCGGGAGATTCGGCCACTGCGAGGGAAGCGGAATGAGCAAATTTATTATTGCTTCCTACCACGAAGGTATCGAATCTGTACTTTGGATTCAGATTAGCTTTCTCGTAATTAATGTTGTATTGAGGCTTCAAAGCCATAGAATCTTCGTTTTCATCCACATCTTTTTCCAATATAAAAGAAATGTCATATTCATGATCCATCATTTCCGTAATGGTTACTTGAAAATAACTCTTATATTTGTTTGTTATGTAGCTGAGAGCATGAGCTTGGTCGGAAGGAATCAAAATAGTGACCACATCATTCTCCACACTGTAAAAATTGAGGTTAGCTACCCATGTATTATAAGAAATATTAGATAAATCATATTCTTTTTTTATCGTTTGTTTAATTAATTCCCAGTTTTCTTTAATAGAATCCATGAAATGCCTCCGGTTTAATAAGTAAAGCATACTATTTTGATAGTAATACTATCTTAGTAGTATTGGTATTCTTTAAGCGATAATACCTCATTTATATCTTAATATAAATAATACAAAATTTCAAATGGTTAATTTTATGAACGGGTTTATGCACATCTTGTGGATAATTAAGGGGAATAAAGTATGATTTTGAAATAAAAGTTAACATAGAATTTTATACGTTCCAAAGCCTTGTGTATAACTCTAAAAATAATTATTAACATGAGTAAATATCGATTATTAGAGGATTTATTAAGTTAATTCACTATGTTTTCACATAATATCAAGGTGTTATCCACATTTTATACACAATATGTGGATAGATTTATGTAAATTAAAAATTAATTTACTTCCATGTGCATAACTTTATTTTCTATCTACATTTAGTGGTTAGCTTATCTTTGAAATAACAATATGTAGTTTTAGTTAAAATCACGATTTTTTCAACGTTTTTTGGGTATTTTTAATTTATTAAATTTATGGTTATTTACTTGACGGAAACTTTTTTATCTTATATAATCGTAATGATATTTTTCCAACACGATATTAATAAAAAACTATTCGTTTACCTTATATTATAGAAGGTTTTCAAAAAGGAGGTGCACCAATTATGAAAATGACATTTCAGCCTAAAAACAGACAGAGAAAGAAAGTTCACGGTTTTAGATCCAGAATGAGTACTCCGGGCGGAAGAAAAGTATTAGCTGCCAGAAGAGCAAAAGGAAGAAAGAGATTGTCAGCATAGGCCGCAGTTTTGTGGCCTTTTTTCTCTTGTGGCGAAAAATATGAGATTTTCAGAATCATTGAAGAAAAATAACGATTTCAGAACTGTTTATAAAAGTGGTAGATCTTATGCTAATAAATATCTTGTAATGTATGTGTTGGAAAATAACAGAAATATGAACAGAATCGGAATATCGGTAAGTAAAAAAGTTGGAAACAGTGTCGTGCGCCACAGAGTTACGAGATTGTTGAGAGAAAGTTACAGACTGCATGAAAATATATTTAATGATGGATTAGATATAGTAGTCGTTGCAAGAAACAATGCGGCTTCGGCTTCTTATGCCGAGATAGAAAGCGCATTATTACATCTGGGAAAACTTCATCATATATTAAAGATATATTTTTAATGTATGTAAAGAAGTTTGATTTGATAATTGATATGAAAAAATTATTGATTTACATGATTAAGTTCTATAGAAAATATATTTCTCCTATGAAGAGAACAAAATGCCCTTATTTTCCCACTTGTTCAGAGTATGGTCTGGAAGCGGTCAGCAAATATGGCGCTTTGAAAGGTGGGCTTTTGTCGTTATGGAGAATTTTAAGGTGTAATCCCTTTTCCAAGGGAGGTTATGATCCAGTTCCGTAGAATAATTACTATTTAAAATTTATGTTATGCTTCATTAAGGAGGAGAAAAATTGTCAGGTATTATATTAACCCAGAATCAAACCTTTATTATAGGACCGGTTGCTAAGCTTCTCGGATATATAATGGAAGGAATTTTCTTCTGTTTGGACAAAATAGGTATTCCAAATATTGGTTTAGCTATTATTTTATTCACTATCGTTATTTATCTTATGATGATGCCCCTCACTATTAAGCAGCAGAAATTCTCTAAACTTTCCGCTAAGATGAATCCTGAACTTCAAGAGATTCAAGCGAAGTACAAAAATAAGAAAGACAATGAGACTGCCATGAAAATGAATGAAGAGACGCAGGCCGTGTATGCAAAATACGGTGTTTCTCCTACAGGAAGTTGTCTTCAGCTCATTATTCAGATGCCTATATTGTTTGCACTTTATCGTGTAATTTATTCTATGCCTGCTTATGTAGGTAAGATTAAGGAAGCTTTTTTCCCGTTGGTGGACAAGCTGATTTCTTCTCCGGGAAGTACGGATTTCATAAGGAACTTTAAGGAAGCTAACATGTATAGCAAACAGTTCCAATCAGATGCTTTTACTAGTGGTACTGTGGAGTATGTGCAGAATACTTTTATTGATGTACTGAATAAGGCATCTACCTCCGAATGGCTTTCTATTTCGGATAAGTTTCCTAATTTATCTACGGACGTGACTAGTACGCTTCAGACTTTGGATAGATATAATAATTTTCTTGGATTGAATATAGGAAATTCTCCTTCTTTTATAATGAAGGAAGCAATTGCTAATGGAACCTATATAATGATAGTTGCTGCTCTTGCAGTTCCTGTTCTGTCAGCTGTTACCCAGTGGATCAATACGAAGCTGATGCCTCAGCCGGATACCAGCAATAATAAGGATAATCCGATGGCTTCTTCTATGAAGACGATGAATATGATGATGCCTATTATGTCGGCATTTTTCTGTTATACTCTTCCCGCAGGTATGGGTCTATACTGGATTGCCGGTTCTGTAGTGCGAAGCGTTCAGCAGATAGTGATCAATAAGCACATTGACAAGATGGATCTGGATGAACTTATTAAAAAGAACGTAGAGAAGAGAAATAAGAAGCTTGAAAAATCAAAGGGCATTAATTTAAAGACGATTAACGATTATGCCAACATGAATACAAAGAATGTGGCGGCTAAGCAGGCGCAGCAGAATGTTTCTGGGGCTTCCTCTATGACGCAGCAGGAGAAGGATGAGGCAGTAAAGAAATCTACAGAATACTATAGCAAGAATGCAAAGTCTGGCAGCATTGCTTCCAAGGCTAACATGGTAAAACAATATAATGAAAAGAATAATAAGTAGGAGGGTATGGTCATGGAATTTATTGAGATTTCAGCAAAAACTGTAAATGATGCGATTACGGAAGCTTGTAGAAAACTTACTGTTACGAGTGATAAATTGGATTATGAAGTTGTAGAAGAAGGTTCCTCCGGATTTCTTGGAATTGGCTCAAAGCCTGCTGTTATTAAGGCTAGAGTAAAGTCCTCTGTTGATGATAAAGCGAAGATTTTCCTTACGGATGTTTTCGAAGCGATGAACCTTACAGTGGTAGTTAAAGCGAAGTACGATGAAGCTGAAAATTCATTGGATATCGACTTGAGCGGCGATGAAATGGGAGTTCTCATTGGAAAGAGAGGACAAACTCTCGATTCTCTTCAATATCTTGTATCCTTAGTAGTTAATAAAGATGCTGAAAACTATATCCGTGTGAAGGTAGATACTGAGAATTATAGACAGAGAAGAAAAGATACTCTTGAAAATCTTGCAAAAAATATGGCTTATAAGGTTAAAAGAACGAAGCGTCCGCTATCACTCGAGCCTATGAATCCTTATGAAAGAAGAATTATTCATTCTGCTTTACAGGGAGATAAATATGTGACTACCCATAGCGAAGGGGAGGAGCCTTTCCGTCGTGTAGTTGTTACTTTAAAAAAATAAAGATATATGATATAATAAACCCTTGAATCTTAACAGATTCAAGGGTTTTTAGTGTGAAAGGTAAGTCATTTAATGAATTAAAGTAAAAATGGGTAATCTTAAAGTATTAAGCTTTTAAGGAAAGCATATAAGAGGTTTATTATGAAGACAGATACTATAGCTGCTATTGCTACTGCGATGGCAGATTCCGGAATTGGAATTGTGAGGATTAGTGGTGAAGAAGCTATTGAAATTGCGGATAGGATGTTTCGAACGAAATCGGGAAAAAGGATTCTGCGTGAAGTAGTTTCTCATACTATAAATTATGGATATATTGTGGATAATTCTTCCGGTGAGAAAAATGATGTGGATGAAGGTTATCTTAAAGAAAGTAATATTGTAGATGAGGTCATGGTCGGCGTTATGAAGTCGCCTGGCAGCTATACTACGGAGGATACAGTCGAGATTAATTGTCATGGGGGTGTTCTCATGATGAATCGTATATTGGAGCTGGTAATTAAGAATGGGGCGAGAATTGCAGAGCCGGGTGAATTTACAAAAAGGGCTTTTTTAAATGGAAGAATAGATTTATCTAAAGCGGAAGCTGTCATTGATATAATTCATTCGAAGAATCAGTTCGCTTTAAAAAGTTCTGTGAGTCAATTAAAGGGTTCGGTGTCGGAAGTAGTTAAGGGGCTCCGTCAGGAGCTTATTTATGAAATTGCTTTTATAGAATCCGCTTTGGATGATCCGGAGCATATTAGTCTGGAGGGATATGGGGAAAGGCTTTATGAAAAGACGGATAATATTATTTCGAAGTTAAAAAAACTGCTTGATTCTGCTGATAACGGCATGATGCTTAAAGAAGGGATTAATACTGTAATTGTCGGTAAACCTAATGCAGGTAAGTCTTCTCTTCTGAATCTTCTTGTGGGAGAAGAAAAGGCAATTGTTACCGATGTTGCTGGTACTACCAGAGATGTCCTGGAAGAATCCATAAAGCTTCACGGTATAAGTTTGAATATTATAGATACTGCGGGTATTCGCTATACTGAAGATGTGGTGGAAAAAATTGGTGTGGAAAGGGCAATAAAGTATGCTTCTTCTGCAGATTTAGTTATTTTTGTGGTGGATGCTTCTCTGCCTTTGGATGAGAGTGATAATCATATCATTCAAATGATTGCCGGTAAGAAAACGATAATTCTTTTGAATAAGACAGATTTGGATGAGGTAACTACGGAAGATATTTTATCTGCTGAAATAAGGGCTGTGGATAAAGCTGTAGATGCTTCTCATATTAGGATTATAAAGACTTCTACAAAGGAAAATATAGGAATCGATTTATTGGAGAAGGCTATTAAGGATATGTTTTTCCAAGGGGAGATATCCTTTAATGATGAAGTATTCATTACGAATATGAGGCATAAGGAAGCAATTATGAATGCTTATGAAGATATGCTTCAGGTAAGGCGAAGTTTGGAGGATGGTATGCCTGAAGATTTTTATTCCATCGACTTGATGAGCTCTTATTCTTCTTTGGGTACTATAATAGGAGAGGAAGTCGGAGAAGATTTAGTAAATGAGATATTTTCAAAGTTTTGTATGGGAAAATAACGAAAGAAGGAAATAGAATGTTTGAAAGCAGTATAAAAGAAAAAGTGGATGTTTGTGTAGTGGGGGCCGGACATGCCGGATGTGAAGCTGCTTTGGCTTGTGCACGGCTTGGACTTGAAACCGTTATTTTTACTGTCAGTGTTGACAGTATTGCTCTTATGCCATGCAATCCAAATATAGGAGGTTCTTCTAAAGGGCATTTGGTAAGAGAAATAGATGCTCTCGGAGGAGAGATGGGAAAAAATATAGATAAGACTTTCATTCAGTCTAAAATGTTGAATGTGTCTAAAGGTCCGGCAGTTCATTCCCTTAGAGCTCAGGCAGATAAGGCAGAATATTCCAGACTTATGAGAAAGGTTTTGGAGAATCAGGATCATCTTACGATTAAACAGGCAGAGGTATGTGAACTGGTTATAGAGGATAACCGGATTGTGAGTATAAAAACCTTTACGGGTGCAATTTATGAATGTAAGGCAGCAATTCTTTGTACGGGTACTTATTTGAAAGCCAGATGTCTTTGCGGAGAGAGTATTACTTATACAGGACCTAATGGATTGCAGGCAGCTAATCATTTGACGGATTCTTTGAGAAATCTTGGAATAGAGATAAGAAGATTTAAGACGGGAACTCCTGCCAGAATGGATAAGAGAAGTTTGGACTTTTCAAAGATGGAGGAGCAGTTTGGAGATGAAAGAGTGGTTCCTTTTTCTTTTTCAACTAATCCGGAGGATGTACAGATAGATCAGGTTTCTTGCTGGTTGACGTATACGAACCAGAATACTCATGAAATCATACGCGGAAATTTGGACCGCTCTCCTATTTATGCGGGGATTATTGAAGGAACCGGGCCCAGGTATTGTCCTTCTATTGAAGATAAGGTAGTAAAGTTTGCGGATAAAGAAAGACATCAGGTATTTATCGAACCGGAAGGGCTTCATACTAATGAGATGTATGTAGGAGGAATGTCTTCTTCTCTTCCGGAGGATGTGCAGCTTGCTATGTATCGTACGGTGCCTGGAATGGAAAATTGCAGGATAGTGAGAAATGCTTATGCAATAGAATATGATTGTATTAATCCGAGACAGTTATATCCTACTTTGGAGTTCAAAAATATAAAGGGGCTTTTCAGCGCCGGTCAATTTAATGGAAGCAGTGGATATGAAGAAGCGGCGGCTCAGGGATTAATTGCCGGAATTAATGCAGCTCTTTCTATTCAGAATAAAGGACAGCTTGTAATAGATCGTTCGGAAGCATATATAGGTGTATTGATTGACGATTTAGTGACTAAGGAAAGTTTTGAACCTTACAGGATGATGACCTCGAGGGCAGAGTATAGATTAATTCTTCGTCAGGATAATGCAGATCTTCGTCTTAGGGAAAAAGGTTATAAGGCAGGGCTTATTTCAGAGGAAGCTTATAAAGCTGTTATAGATAAGAGGGAGTTGATAAATAAAGAGATCCATCGTCTTAAAAATACGATTGTCGGAGCATCGAAAAATATTCAGGAGTTTTTATCTTCCAAAGAAAGTTCTACTTTAAAGACCGGAACAAATATGTCTGAGTTAATATGCAGGCCGGAGCTTTCATATGAGATTTTATCTGAAATCGATGTGAACAGACAACCTTTACCTGCAGGTGTTATTGAGCAGGTAGAGATAGAGATTAAATATGAGGGTTATATTTCCCGTCAGATGAGGCAGGTAGAGCAGTTTAAGAAGATGGAAAAAAAGAAGATTTCCTCTGATCTGGATTATAACGATATAAAAAGCCTTCGCCTGGAGGCGCGTCAGAAGTTGATTTCTTATAAGCCGGTATCTGTTGGTCAAGCTTCCAGAATTTCGGGGGTTTCTCCTGCGGATATTTCTGTGCTGCTTATTTATTTGGAACAGTTTAATAAAAATAATAATCGAGTTTAAAAAGGGAATGGTTTGATATGTTTGAAGATGATTTGAGGGAATTTGGAATATACTTGAGCGATGTACAAAAGTCTCAGTTTATGCAGTATTATGAGCTTTTGGTCGAATGGAACTCTTTTATGAATCTGACGTCGATTACTGATTATGATGAGGTTATGAAGAAGCATTTTATTGATAGTCTTTCTATTGTTAAGGCATTCAATTACATGAATGAAAATTTTGTTGGTAAATCGGGTTTTTCTTTAAGTGATATGAGATTTGATATGATTGATATAGGAACGGGTGCAGGTTTTCCGGGTATTCCTTTGAAGATTGTTTTTCCTGATATTAAGATTACCCTGTTGGATTCTCTTCAGAAGAGGATTAAATTTTTGGATGAGGTAATAGATAAGTTAGGCCTTTCAGGTATTGATACCCTTCATGGACGTGCTGAGGATTATGCTAAGCCGGATAAACTGAATAAATATGGAACACTTAGAGAAAAATATGATTTGTGCGTATCCAGGGCAGTAGCTAATCTCTCTACTCTTTCAGAGTTATGTCTTCCTTTTGTGAAAAAAGATGGTTTTTTTATTTCTTATAAGTCGGAAAAACTGACGGATGAGTTGAAAGAAGCCGGAAAGGTAATATCCTTGCTTGGTGGAGAGGTGGAGGATCAGATATATTTTAAACTTCCTGATTCCGATATTAATAGAAATCTTCTTATTATAAGAAAAGTAAAAAATACACCGGAAAAGTTTCCCAGAAAGGCGGGACTTCCGGTAAAGGAACCTATAAAGTAAGAAATAGTTGAAATAATCTGAATATAATATATGAAGGAGATTTATGAAAACTTTAAAGATTAATATAGGGAGCATACCTGCTGTTATATGGGGTGAAAAGTCAGATAAAGTATATATTTTTGTTCATGGAAAGATGTCTTGCAAAGAAAGTGCCGGGTTGTTTGCAAAGATTGCTGAGGAAAAAGGTTATCAGACGATTAGCTTTGATTTGCCTGCTCACGGTGAACGGCAGGGGGAGAAGAGAAAGTGTGATATTTGGAATGGTAAAGAGGATTTGAAAGAAGTGGGCGATTATGTTTTTTCAAAGTGGGAAAGAATATCTCTTTTCGGCTCCAGCTTAGGAGCTTTTTTTAGTTTACATGCGTATAGGGATAGGAAATTCGAAAATTGTTTGTTTCAATCACCTATTTTAGATATGGAATATCTTATTCATCAGATGTTTATTTGGTTTGATGTTTCGGAACCTATATTGGAGGAGAAAAGAGAGATTGAAACACCCGTTGATATTTTGTCGTGGGATTATTATACTTTTGTAAAAGAAAATCCTATTGTAAAGTGGAATGTACCCACACATATTTTATATGGGTTGAAGGATAATTTGCAAAGTTTGAAGGTTATAGAAGATTTCACAAAGAAATTTTGCAGTGTTATTACTGTTTCGGAAAACAGTGAACATCCTTTTATGGATGAAAGTGACGCACCGGTTGTAGAGAATTGGATGAGAGCCAATATATAAAGAAATCCAAATGAAGCCATGGTTTAAATGTGAAAGGGTTCATTTGGATTTTCATTATGTGATAGGAAAGTGTGCAGAGCACATTTTTGTCTTACTATGAAGTCAGAAAAACATCAATATACCCATATGTCTTCTCCGGCGCTTCCATGTGGGGAAGAAGCTTTGTATAAGGAATATATGAAGCTTCAATTGCGCTGTTATAGTACATATAATTTTCTAATGATGTATGAATATTTTCTTTTCCGTTTCCACCGATGAGATATATGCTGTTATTGACTTCCTTTAAGGCGTGTATAATATTGGTATTGATATATTTTCCCATGTAACTGGAAAAAGCATATTTTGAGGTGTAGTCAGGAAGGTGTGCTGCTTCCAGGTAAGCGGAAATATCCTTTTCTTCTATATTTAGTTTATTGTAAAAGTATTCTTCTCTAAAGGATTTTTCAATTGATGCCCTATTAGTAAGCATGTTATAGATAAAGGTTCCAATAACGGGTACGTCGAGTAATAATTTAAAAGCTTTCGTCTGCTTGGATGGGATCTGGTTGGAATCATAAAGATTCTGGGGGTTGATGAAAATCATTTTGTCAACTGCTTCCGGATCGTTGTGGCAAGCCATTAATATAATGGGTGCAGAATCTCCAGTAGCTATTATGTCTGTCTTTTTACCAATAATATTTTTTATGAAATCGATAATAAGCTGCACATATAGATAATTGGTATAGGTCATATTCGGTTTATCCGACAGACCGTATCCTAATAAATCGATGGAATACACTTCGTGATCCTTCGCCAGCATGTCCGTGATTTTACTAAATTCATAAAGAGAGCTTCCTACTTTTAAGTCGTGGATAAGCAGCAAGGGGGAACCTTCTCCTTTTTTTGTATAACGTATCTTGCCGAATCTCCATTCGTAATAGTTATTCTTCGGATAACGAAGGTGATTTTTGGCGATGTATATGGTATAGTAAACTCTGTTTATAATATGAATTACAACAGTAGCAAGTCCTGACAAAATTAAGAGGTGTTTTAATTTCTGCTTCATATAGTGAACCATGTCCTTCCCATAGTTTTATTTTTGATTTACATTTTTATTGTATTATATTTGCAAAGTGATTACAAATAAAATTGTTAAAATGTCTTTTCATAGTATTTATTTTATTATATTATATCAATAGTGATTTTTTGAAGCAATCATTTTACAAAATATTAATAAGATGTGGTATAATATAGTTTAGTAAATTTTTGGTATTGTATGGGGACTCTGGATGCTGAATGAATTATATGTAAATTTAAAAGAAATGTATAATGGTTTTTTTAAAGAACAACAAGAATTACAGGATATGCTAGAGAACAATAAGAATCGAATTTCACAGATTGATAATTATTTGCATGAACATGATGCAGATTTATGGAGAACTGAGAAGATTAATATTGAAAATGATAATCAGTATTATTATCGAAAGATTGATGTTCTAGCCGATAGAATAAAAATTTTGGGTACCGCATTAAATCTTCTTGATAAAATTTCTATTGCTGAATATGATAAGTCGGATATTGATTTGGACAAGCATTTGAGATGTAATCAAAAAAATATTGGCGAGCAACGTCAGATTTTGGATATACAGGAAAAAGAACGTCAGCGTATAGCTCGGGACTTGCACGATACTTCTCTTCAGAATCTTGCTTATTTAGTTCATAAGGTGGAACTTACGTCCATGTATATGGATCAGGATATTATAAAGGCAAAGCTTGAATTGGCTGCCGTAAACAAAAATCTGAAATCTGTTATTCAGGATATAAGGAATACCATTTTTGATTTAAGGCCTATGATTTTTGACGACTTAGGATTAAAGACTGCTTTTGAAAAATTAATTTATAAATTCAGAGAGTCTTCAAATTATGATATTAGATTTGAAGTAGATGAAATCGAGTGTGACAATTCTTTAGTGTTGATGACAATATATAGAATTGTTGAAGAATGTGTTAATAACGCTTTGAAGCATTCGGAGGGAAATAAAGTTGTCTTTACACTGAAAAATGAAAATGGGGGTTGTTCAATTGAGGTTAAAGATAATGGACAAAGCTTTAATTGTAATGAAGCTCTTTCTCCGGAAGAAAGACACTTTGGACTATATATTTTGAAAGAAAGAGTAGAACTTCTTTCAGGAAGTATAAATATTGATTCTAAACCGGGTAGTGGGACTGCCATACATATATTTATTCCTTTGTTGGAGATGTGAGTATATTAATATGTCTGTTTATAAATATTAAGGGGAAAATTTTGTATAAAACTTATAGTTTTTGATGGAGTGACATTATTGTGAGATTATACATTATTATATATGAAATTTTAGGATTTAGTATTTCAAGATTGAAAGATTTGTCCTGAATTGAAAGGAGTAATATTATAAAATGTCAATTAAAGTAATGTTGGTGGATGACCATATTTTGATGAGGGAGGGGATAAAAAATCTTTTGGAGTTCGATGGAAGTATTGAGGTGGTTTCAGAGGCATCGGATGGTGTTGAATGTTTGAGCAATCTAAAGAATATAACGCCTGATATTATTTTGTTAGATATTAATATGCCTGGCAAAAATGGTATAGAGGTATTGACTGAGATTAAGAGGAGAAATATATTTGTAAAAATATTAATGCTGACGGTACATAATGAAGTTGAATATTTGTTGAAGGCGATAGATATTGGAGCTGATGGATATATATTGAAGGATACTGAATCTGCAGAATTGAAACGTGCTATTAATTATATTATACAGGGTGAGAATTATATACAGCCTAGTTTAATCCCAGCATTGAATTCACGTTTGGTCAATAGGGATATGGATAAGGAAAAAATTGATTCTTTGACTAGAAGAGAATTGGAAGTTCTGATTCAAGTATCGAATGGTATGTTTAATAAAGAGATTGCAAATAGCTTAGATATTAGTGAGAGAACTGTTAAAAATCATATATCAAATATTTTTAAGAAGATAGAGGTTAACGATAGGACTCAGGCTGCTGTTTTCGCAATTAAGAATAACTTGATACAGCTTTATTAGGTTTTAAAATCCGAAAAAGAAGAGTATTTAATGTTTCACGTGAAACATATAGTGCTCTTTTTTAATTATTCCACAAGATAATGTTTCACGTGAAACATAGAAACCCTAGATGTTGTAAAACCTGTCCGTGAAACATTTTTAATAGCGTGAAACATGAGATTATCTTAAAATTATGTAGATTCTAAATATAAATAATGATATAATCGAACAAGACGATATAATAATATAATTAGAAAATCGTTTGGAAAAAACGAAAGGCGAGTAAAAAATGGGAAGAACGATTGCAATTGCAAATCAAAAAGGTGGAGTAGGTAAAACGACGACATCGATTAATTTATCTGCTTCACTTGCGGAGAAAGGAAAAAGAGTATTAGTCATAGATACGGATCCTCAGGGAAATACGACTAGTGGATTTGGCATTAATAAAAACGAACTTGATAATACGGTTTATGAATTAGTACTGGGAGAGTGTTCTATCCAGGAATGTATTATAAAAAATATTGTGCCGGGCGTATCAATTATTCCTTCTAATGTGAATCTTGCAGCGACGGAAATTGAATTAATAGGAGTGGATAAAAAAGAATTTATTCTAAGAAATGAAGTGGATTGGGTTAAGGATCAATACGATTATATTATTATCGATTGCCCCCCCTCCCTCAATATGTTGACTATTAATGCAATGACGACGGCTGATTCGGTTTTAGTTCCTATTCAATGTGAGTATTATGCGTTGGAAGGATTGAGTCAGTTGATACATACAGTTAATTTGGTAAAAGAGAGACTGAATCCCGAGCTCGATATAGAGGGAGTTGTCTTTACCATGTATGATTCAAGAACAAATCTATCTATGCAGGTAGTAGAAAATGTTAAAAGTCATTTGAATCAAAACATATACAAGACTGTTATCCCCAGAAATATTCGTCTGGCGGAGGCTCCAAGCTATGGGATGCCGATAAATATGTATGATGCGAAATCGGCAGGCGCTGAAGCATATATGTTACTTGCGGATGAAGTTATTAATAGAAAGGGTGAATAAATTATGGCGGCAAGAGGATTGGGTAAGGGACTTGATGCTTTAATACCAAGTGGAGTTGATACTAAGGCGAGTAATGCCTCACAAAAAAAAGAGGTATCTAATAGTGAGAATGGATCGAATGGAAATAGTTCTGAGACATTAGTAAAGATTACTAAGGTTGAACCGAACAGGGAACAGCCAAGAAAGAATTTCGATGAAGATGCGTTATTGGAGTTGGCTGAATCAATAAAGCAATTTGGTCTGATCCAGCCTATTCTTGTTCAGGACAGAAAGACTTACTATGAAATAATAGCAGGTGAGAGAAGATGGCGCGCTGCGAAGATGGCCGGTTTGAAGGAAGTGCCGGTTATTATAAGAAATCTGACGGAGCAGGAAATAGTTGAAATTTCTTTAATTGAAAACATTCAGAGAGAGGATTTAAATCCTATCGAAGAAGCATTAGCTTATAAAAGGTTATTGAATGAGTTTAATTTAAAGCAGGATGAGGTGGCAGAAAGGGTATCTAAGAGCAGAACTGCGGTGACCAATTCCATGCGTTTATTGAAGCTTTGTGATGAAGTGCAGCAAATGATTATCACCGATATGATTTCCACCGGACATGCCCGGGCGCTTATTCCGATAGAGGATGAGGAACAGCAGTATACTTTAGCTCAAAAGATTTTCGATGAGAAACTGAGCGTCCGCGATGTAGAGAAATTAATAAAAAATTTAAATAAGCCGTCCAAGCCGAAAAAGGTCTCATTGACTGATAAAAATCTGGAAGTAATTTATCAAGATTTAGAAGAAAAATTAAAACAATCTCTCAGTACAAAAGTATCCATATCCTCCAAAGGCGAAGGTACAGGAAAAATAGAAATCGAATTCTACAATCATGACGATTTGGAAAAAATTACAGATAAACTAACACATTAAATAATGATAAACTGAAATGGTACCTTTGGTGAAATACGAATGGAGGAAAGTAAAATTGTGAAAAGTGAAATATTGAATTATATTGGATTAGGCAACTTGGATATAGGGTATCTGTTTATAGGAATGATAACTCTTATCATTATACTTGCTGTGTTAGTCATTATCCAAATGGTCACTACGTCGAAATTAAAGAAAAAGTATTCTAAATTCATGCAGGGTAAGGATGCGAAGAATCTGGAAAAGGATATTATCGGATTGTATGAAGATAATAAGTTTGTAAAGGCGGCGGCAGAAAAAAACAGAAAGGATATAAAGAATCTTTACAAGAAATTGGAATCTACCTTTCAGAAGATAGGAATAGTAAAATACGATGCATTCAAACAAATGGGAGGGCAACTCAGCTTCAGTCTGGCATTGCTTGATGAAAACAATAACGGTTTTGTATTAAATTCCGTTCATAGCACGGAAGGCTGCTATTCTTATACGAAAGAAATAAAAAATGGGCAGTGTTCAATCTTATTAGGGGAGGAAGAAAAACAAGCGCTCGACATAGCAATGGATATGGAGGGTTAATACAGAAGAGGAGTAATATTGATGAAGGTATGTGATATCAGTAATTTGTCCGGTGGAGAGATTTTATCCAGACCAATTATGACGCTGGACTATCAGGTATTATTAGCGGAAGGGACAATTTTACGGAAAGAATATATTGAGAAACTGATTGAGCTGGGAATTAGGGAAGTATACATAAGAGAAGAAATCAATACGCAAGAAGTAGTATTGTTAAAAGATGAAATAGAGAATAACTTTAAAGAAAAAGTTAAAACAATTATCGAAAAACATACTTATACTCATAGCAAAGAATTAGTAGAATTGAGTAAAACGGCAGATAATATTATCAAAAACCTTTTAGAGGAAGAAGAGGTAATTGAAAAAATATACGATATTAAGGAAAGAATTGCCGATATTTACGAACACTCAATTACTATTTGTTCTTTAGCAATATTGACCTCTTTAAAAATGAAAATTCCTCAGGACAGAATACACGACATTGGTGTGGCATGTCTACTGCATGATTTAGGTTTAAGATATTTAACGATCGATTATATGAATAAAAAGCTTGAGCAATTATCCGAGCTTGAGCTGTCAGAATATAAGAAACATCCCGTATATGGATATTCTGCTCTGAAGAACGAGCCATGGATTTCTGAACTGGGCAAGAATATTATTTTGTATCATCATGAGAGATTGGATGGATCCGGGTATCCGCTCAAGGCTACGGATATTCCAATGGAAGCGAGAATAGTTAATGTTTGCGACGCTTTTGATGAAATGATATGCGGAATCGGCTGTGAGAGGATAAAGGTCCACGAAGCTATCGATCACTTAAGGAAAAACAAGGATATTATGTATGACGGTAAAATTATAGATACATTCCTCGAATTTACTGCTGTCTATCCTGCAGGTTCTTACGTTCTCACCAACGAGGGAGAAATAGGCATTGTTTTGAGACAGAATAAGAATATGCCTGACAAGCCGTTTATTAAAATAATATACGATAATAAAGGTGAAACGGTTCTGCAAGATATAGTGAAAGATTTATCGGTATATGATAATATATATATTGAGAGAGTAATGGAAAATAATAGAAAAGAGGAGCAAGGTAATGATTGACATTAAATTTTTGAGGGAGAACCCGGAAACAGTAAAGGAAAATATCAAAAAGAAGTTTCAGGACAATAAAATTGCTCTGGTGGATGAAGTAATTGCGCTGGATTTGGAAAGCAGAAAGACGCAGCAGAAGGCTGATGATTTAAGGGCGAACCGCAATAAGATTTCCAAGGAAATCGGAACGCTGATGTCCCAAGGGAAAAAGGAAGAAGCGGAAGCAAAAAAAGCGGAAGTTGCAGTCGGTGCGAAGCGTCTTGCAGAGCTGGAAGAAGTTGAAAAGGGACTGGAAGAAAAGATAACCAAAATAATGATGACTATCCCTAATATCATCGATTCCAGCGTACCTATCGGCAAGGATGATTCAGAAAATGTTGAAATTAAAAAATATGGAGAAGCTGTAATTCCTGATTTTGAAATCCCTTATCATACGGAAATCATGGAGAAGTTAAATGGAATTGATCTGGATAGTGCCAGAAAGGTTGCAGGAAATGGTTTCTATTATTTAATGGGTGATATAGCAAGGCTGCATTCCGCAGTTATCTCCTATGCGAGAGATTTTATGATCGACAGAGGATTTACTTACTGCATTCCACCTTTTATGATTCGAAGCAATGTAGTAACGGGAGTTATGAGCTTTGCCGAAATGGAAGCGATGATGTACAAGATTGAGGGTGAGGATCTGTATTTAATCGGAACTTCCGAGCATTCTATGATAGGTAAATTTATCGATACTATTGTTCCTGAGGAAGAGCTTCCCAAGACTCTCACCAGCTACTCTCCTTGTTTTAGGAAGGAAAAAGGCGCTCATGGGCTGGAGGAACGTGGTGTGTATAGAATACATCAATTCGAAAAGCAGGAAATGGTAGTGGTATGTAAGCCTGAGGAATCACCTATGTGGTTTGAAAAGCTGTGGCAGAATACGGTAGATTTATTCCGTTCTATGGATATTCCGGTAAGAACGATAGAATGCTGTTCCGGCGATTTGGCAGACCTGAAGGTAAAGTCTTATGATGTGGAGGCATGGTCACCGAGACAGGAGAAATATTTTGAAGTGGGAAGCTGTTCCAATTTAGGAGATGCACAAGCAAGAAGATTAAAAATTCGTGTAAACGGAGAAAATGGAAAGTACTTCGCGCATACATTAAATAATACGGTAGTCGCTCCGCCAAGAATGCTGATTGCATTTCTGGAGAATAATCTCCAGGAGGACGGTTCCATAAGAATTCCTGAGGTGTTACAGCCTTATATGGGCGGTAAGAAAGTAATTAAATAATGTACAAAAACAGTTTTTGTGCCCCTGCCCCAATGCAATCTGTAGTTTTTGAAAAGAGGTGAAATCTTTGCATAAATATTTAAGGGCAATCGGTTTTAGTAAATTGAAGGATAGAAAAGAACTGCAAAATCTTTTAACCGATATTATTGTAAATACGAATGAACGTTCTTACACATCTAATGGAGAAGATACGATCATAGCAGAATTCCGCAAAGATTTTGCTGAAAATATGGGAATCGCTGTCTGTGGTGAATTCGATAGGGAAGAGAGATATTCGTATGATTATTATTATCCGTATTTGAGAGGAAGCGGTGTTACCTCGGAGGAAGACGTATCTGTGGAACGTCATGCAGGTACGGAATCTTACGCAGGAGTGTGTGACGACATTAAAATTGGAGTTTCACTTATTTTTTACTTGCAGAACATGATTCCATACGTGAAGGCACAAAACAGCAACAGCCTTCCTATAAGAGGAACGACACTCACTTTGTCAGGACTTTCTCTCCAAGGAAAGATTATGATGCCAATCATAAAAAATGAAAAGGATAAGAAGATTATTCAAAAGGCATCCAATAACCGAAATTCCTTGATTGCCGCTGCAAGAAAGGGAGACGAAGATGCTATTGAGAGTCTGACGTTAGAGGATATGGACACTTATACCACCATTTCCAAGAGAATCCAGAAAGAGGATGTATTCAGTCTCGTGGACACCTATTTCATGCCCTACGGCGTGGAATGTGACCAGTACTCCGTCTTGGGGGAAATCATAGAATGTCATAAAGTGACCAATAGAATGACCGGAGAGGAAATCCACCAGATGACTGTAAGCTGCAATGATTTGCAATTCGACATCTGTATCAATACGGAGGATCTGTACGGCGAGCCTCAGGTGGGAAGAAGGTTCAAGGGAAATATATGGATGCAGGGATTTATTAACTTTCCCGAATAGCATTACTGTTCACTCCGTTCACAGTAACCCAATAATAATTTTGAAAAGGGAAGGTTGCCAGAGTCCAATTCTTGTGGTAGAATAGTTCGGTAACAGTCCCTTTTCAATAATGTGTTTCCGTAGCTCAGTTGGATAGAGCGACCGCCTCCTAAGCGGTAGGTCGGGTGTTCAAGTCACCTCGGGAACGTTGGGAAGTATTGAAAACACTGGATTTTTCAATACTTCTCTTTTTTGTCCCCAAATTCTGTAATATGTGAATATCTATTTTTTAAAAATAAAAATTATTTAATAGAATAGGTATTCTAATACCGGATTTTCAAAAGTATTATGACTAAATGATGGAGCGTAGCTATAAAATTTTTTGGCTGGAATACAAATAGAGATTCTTTAGGGGCATAATTCCCATTCACCAATCCATTTTTGGTTAGTATAGTCGTATAGACGTCGGTATAATCGCCCATCTTCATTTTTATATCTCCATCCAATATTAGCAGCTCTTGTCTGAAATTCAGTATTAATACGATTTACAACTAAAGATTCAGAGGCAAAAATTGGAACAGTCCATAAATTCATAAATGTAACTGAACATAGGATAATCAATATAATAATAAATTTTTTTTTCATTTACTTTCTCCTTTTTAAAGAATCAAAGTTCATTTATAAATTATGTTTTCTGTCTTATTCATTATATATTATTAGGTTTTCATCAAAAATTTCTGTTACTGTGCCAACATATTCCTGCTCAACATACACATCATAGGTTCCATCATCATTCTGAATGAGATACGAATTCGTTTCATTAATTTCATATGTTCCTTCCGCATGCTCATCTGTTATGGCATATGGTTCAAATATGATGAAGTTGGGCATAAGAAAAATAATCAATACTAAAACCAATCCTATAAGCATATATTTGATAGTACGCTTATTTTTTATTTCACTACCCTTGGCGTATTCAAATATAGCTTCTATCCGATTTGCTATGTCATCTTCACAATCACTATTGAATGCAGCAACCCAATGCATTCTATGTATATCTGACTGCAACCTGGCAATTCTAATCAAACATTCAAGATACTCCATTTTTTGAAATTCTTCCAGCTTATTAATCACTACTGAGTCGACACGGAGTTCCTGAATTTTTATCAACTGATTACGTAGCAAATAAACGAATGGATTCCACCAATAAATTGCTTGTAATAATTCACATATGAACCTGATCCATAAGTCTTTGAAATAATAGTGTGCCATTTCATGACTCAGTATATAATACCATTCATCTACTGACAATTCTATTTCTGGTAATATAATGATAGGATTAAGCAGCCCAAATATGAAAGGTGACTTTACCTGGCTACTACTTACCACATTAAAACAAACCTGTTTTTTATATTTAGAGTTTATTTTATCGACAACTCGGTTCACAGCAGATTTATTTATTATTTTAAAGTTATTAACAGTGTGTTTTAGCGCAATATAAGATAATATCAGTTTTAAAACGAATATTATGCTTCCTATGATTGATATTATAATCATAATTGATAGTAATGACCATTCCATCTCAGCGAAGGCGAATACAGGTTTTACAAAAGTAATATAGATATCTGGCCAGAATTTTGTAATGTTGATATTATTCTGAGAAGGTAATTCAAAAGGCAAAAATAGTCGAAACATTATCATTACTATAATAAACAACACAATCTGGATTCCAATTTTTAATACAATCTCACTTTTGGTTATAATATAATTGAGAGATAATGTTGCAATCCCACTGAAAAATACAATATTCAACACTGTTGATAAAGTAATTATCATAAATTCCCCTTTATTTCTCTATTTAGTCCTCAAAGGTTTGGTGCTCTGAGTCTTCCATTTTAAGTATCTGCTTTTTTCGTTCCTTAATCATTTCTTCCAATCTGTCGAGTTCACTTAAAGTGTCTTCGCTATTATCTGTTGGTAATAATGATGCCAATAGATGAGATGTAGCAATACTCTTGTTAATTAAGGACCCGGTTAATTCTTGCAGGGCCTCCGACTCTATGCTTTCTGAGCTGACTAACGGCTTAAATTTACGTCCCAGTGTCTTATTACTATAGGCATATCCATCCACAGCAACCATGCCCTTCTTTAGCAAAGATTGCATTACCCTCTGTACACTGTATACAGTCCCCCCCTCTCTATTAACAACCTCTGATACCATAAGAGCTTTTTCTGACTCCCACAATATACGCATAACATCAATTTCACGTTTGGTCAATTTCATACAATGTGCTCCTTCTTGCGGATATTTTAAAGACTAAGATTATTATAACAACTTAAGATTGTCAGCGTCAACAAGAGTTGCCGATTTTTTCAAAAAACGACTTGATTTTACATAACAATTCTGCTATGGTATAATCATCTTAATTGACAACGGTTGCCAATTAAGGCAAACATTGCCAATATTGGAAATAAAACGTAAGCCAGGGTTATTGGGGGACACAGATTGGATTGATTTATAATTTGTAAAAATATTTTAGCCAAAAGAAAGAAGCAAAAGGAGAATTTTACAAGCAGAATTAGTCCCTTAGAAATGAAATTCTACGAAAGCTGGTAAAGTTTCTTTTCTGATTTATCTGAGTGAGGGGGGTGAGAATATGATAATTAGAAAAATAACTATTTATTTTAGAGATGATTAGTTTTTTTAATGGAAGTAAGATGGGAGAAAAAATCAAAGATTGGTCAAAGGCTTTCAGTTTTTTAACAGATCTTATATTAAATCAAAAAAAGGGGGAAGAACTATGATTAAACATTTTAAGAACAAAACTTTAGCTGGTGCATTTGCACTTATTATGGGAGCAATAATTTTAATTGCACCATTAACAACTTATGCTGCAAACTTTAACCAGTATGCCACGGTTGGTGGAGATGGTGTCCGATTAAGAAAAACCCCAAGTTTCAATGGGACCATATTGGAATTAATGTACAAAGGCGAGGGCATATGGATTGACTCTGAGTATAGCGATAATTATTGGGTTCATGTAAAGAGAGTGAAGACTAATACAATAGGTTATATGGGCTATGATTTATATGACCATCAATGACCATGGTTGATAATACTTGTATCCACGTAAAAAGAGATAAGAGTCAAACAATAGGTTATATGGACTACGCCTATTATGTACATAGTTGATTCTAATCATTTTGAAGGAAAGGGTGTCTCGAATTATCATCTTTTGAGATACCCTATGCCTCTATTATTTAAAATTAAATGTACTGAGATTGTGTGTTTTATTTAGTTGGATGGGGTCAAAAGATGAGTAGACAACGGTTTATTTTGAAAAGAAAAGCATTCATTACATTGCTCATTGGCATATTCATTTTATCTGGCTGCGGGCAAAGTGAAAACAGTAAGATTGATAGTGATAATTTATTTACAGAAACAGAAGGAAGGATGAAAGATGATGAAAATAATGAACCATCCGAAGATTTGCCAAAGCCGCTTGAGGTTCCTGTAAATACCAAAATAGAAGATATTCATTATTACAGTGAGGATTATATTGATCTGTTGGCATCTCCGCCTCTCTGTAAATCCGATGGGAAGAATATATATTTGGTTGACAAGCAGGATTTTTATATCATGCCGGTTGGTACAGATGAGCTTAGCCCGGCGAATATTGACATCCCGGAAGGAATGGATGTTTACAATCTTGCTTTTGACAGCTATGGGAGAATTCATTTACTCATTGCGGACCGTGATAACGAGGAATATTTTATCTGGCGGCTTGATGAAAGCTATCAGGTTGACAAAACAATTGACATTTCCGCATATGTTGAAGAAAAACAAGTGCCGCTTTGGTTTCTGATTCATAAAGACGGTACCTATTATATCCAGTGGCCTCTAAATCGGAATGGAATAATTGTTGACAGTGAAGGTGTGCTTAAGCATAAATTTACGTTGGAATCACTTGGAATTAGGTGGACAAGGGAAGCCGCAGTCGGAAAAGACGGCCAGATTTATCTCGTTTACGGCGATCGGGATGAGAAATGGGAAATTGGTAAGTTAGATGTGAAAAACTGCCTAATAAAAAATGAAAATTCGTCCCTTTATTTTCCGGGCAGTGAGATTTTTATGGCGATGTCCGGCGGTACAGATACGAATCTTTTGCTATTGAGCCCATACAGTGGAGTTTGGGCTTGCGATACGGAAAGTGGAATCATGGAAAACCGTGTGCCACTATCTGATCTTCGTTTGGGTTTCGATACGGAATCGGAATTCTGGCTCCGCATATTTTTGCCCGATGGCCGGCTGCTTTTGCTGGGACAAACAGTAAATGATAATAATGCAGATAATGTTGATGGCGAGAGTTCTAAGCATCTGCTTTTTAAGTATATTCCTGTGGGTAAATAAGGATATTATGAAAGTAGAGAAAATATGAAGAAATTTAGGAAAAAGGCTATCATAATTGTGCTTTTAATGCTAACCTTTGCAGTAGGTACTATATTTTTCCTACAAACACATGACCATCCGGCAATGCCTGTAGCGGCTTGCGGTAGTATAGATGAGATTTTTATTATTGGTAATACATTTGATGACCAGTCTGGGGATTTGTTAGCAAGCGGGATTTATATCTTAGATAAGGATAGATATAAAATGTCATTATATAATAATATGACATTAATAGATTCCATGAGTTTTGAAAAAATTGCCTTGGACAAAGATAATAACTTATTTTCAATTGTGCGAAAACAAGACGAAAACGCAATATATGAGATATGGAAAATCAATAATGGGATTGTATTAAATAAATATGACATTACAAATTCTATAGATGAGAAAAACAACGGAGGAATCCGGGCGTTTACTATTGATGGAAATGGGAATTTTTTCATTAGAGAGATTTCTTCGGATGAGGTAATAGTCATAGATAAAAGTGGATTTGAAACATCCAGGTTAAAGGATGTAGCGAGTGATATTTCATTTGAAAGCATGGCAACCGGAAAAGACGGACAAGTGTATGCACTATTTTGTAAAAATATCGATGCTGGGAGTGGATTTAAAATCATTTCATTTGCTGATGGATTAATCAATGAAATATGTAATGGAAATATTTTGCCAACTGAAGAGATTTATAGTGTCATGGGAACATGCACAAAATATGATTTGGTAATGAAGGGAATATATGGTGTTTATGGATATAATTTTAATTCGGAAGCTGCTGAGAATATAATATATTTTCCTCCATTCGAAGCTGAATTTACTAAGAGCTTTTTTGTAGAAGATGAACTGTACATTTTTTTTACTGATATAGATGATGATAAAAGGCACAAAATAAAATCTATAGAATTGAAAACGATAGATTTAGTAACAGGTGTTTTCCAGTAGAATTATCGTACATATAATAATGATAGAATGAGGAATATTGGGATGAAAAAGCATATCTTATGGATTTTACTAATATTGTGTTTTTCATTTACGGGATGTAATGCGAAGTCATCTGCGGTGACAGAAACAAAAACCTTGACGCTGGCGGTCTTTGAAAGTGAATCGCAGTTATCAAGGTCAAAGCTATTTCAATGGGTGAATTTGTATAATGAGAATAATTCTGATGTAAAAATTGAAATTGTAAATTATTTAGATAATTACTCGGACTCGTTTGAAGCCTTTAATCAAATCAAAGTCGAAATTAGTGCCGGAAAAGGCCCTGACATGATTAATTTTGGCGGGCAATATTCACCGCTTGATGCTTCATCCGGAATGATGGCTGATTTATACCCTTTAATGCAAAATGATGAGTCGTTTGATAAGCAAGATTTTTACTATAATATTCTTGAATCTTTTGAGGTAGGTGATAGCCTTTATGTGCTTGTACCCACCTATAGAATAGACTCATATGCTACGGCTAACAATGAACTTTTAGGTTTAGAAAGAATGGATATTAAGCAATTAGCAGATGCTTACAATATGCTGGATGATGAAAGTATTCTTTTTCCGGGAGAAACTAAAAAAGCTGTTTTCGGAATGATCTGCTATGGGAGTCTGGAAAACTACGTTGATTGGGGTGAAGGCATATGCCATTTTAATAGTGACAGTTTTAAAGAAATCTTAAATTTTGCTAATCAATTTCCGCTAAGTCTAAACATGGCGAATGATTACTCGGCGAAGGCATTTTTTACAGAAGGCCGTGCTCTTTTGTATCCGGTTTCCATTGACAATGTTTATGGAACAACCAGAATAAGAACGCTTTATGGGGAAACGCCGACTTATATTGGTTATCCGCTTGATTCAGGCAATGGGAACATGGCGGCGATTGTTGATATCTCAATCGGTATCAGTTCAACCAGTAAAAATAAAGAGGAAGCATGGGGGTTTTTAAGAAGCTTGCTTGACGGTGAATTCCAAGATAACACCGAAAGCGGATTACCGCTTCGAATCAGTTCATTGGAACAAAAGTTAGAGGATGCAAAGAGGGCAGAATTTGATTCAAATGGCGAAAAGGTAGTAAAAGAGCGGCTTATTTTTGATAGTGAAGATTCTGTTAATATCTATGAAATAACTAATGAAGATGCAGAAACACTTAAAGCAATTATTAGTAAAATTGAGTTTAGTATGACGGTTGATTCTAACCTATATAGCATCATGCTGGAAGAGGCAGATTACTTGTTTAATGATGATCGGAATGTAGATAATGTCGCAGATATTATTCAAAATCGAGCAAGTATATATATAAATGAGAAGAAATAGATTCGAGATTGTCCTTGGCGGTCGGGCTGCTTTGGAGAAACTTCATGCCTTTGAAATACGGACTGTTGGGGATTTGATATCTTGATTATATATGTTTTTTAAAAAGTGGATTTAGAACTTACTCTAAATGCACTTTTTTTGATGACGGAATTTTTAGAATTTTCACTTTTTTGCATTGGTTTCACACCCCCTTGACAGACAAAGAGAAAAGAGGGTTATTTAATAAGCAATAGACAAAATGCTGATAACAAATGATGATGTAACCCTCCATAGGAACTCCTAAGCGGTAGGTCGGGTGTTCAAGTCACCTCGGGAACGTTGTAAAAACCCTGTAATTTCAATAGTTGCAGGGCTCTTTCTTTATCAATAATAATTATTCAATATACAGCCCATAAAATCTGATAAAAGCATCATAAAAGACTGAGTATGAAATACTTGACAAATCTATAATCAGGCAATATAATATAACCTACAAATCATATATGAATACAATAAATTAATTTAAAAGGACGGTGACAGAAATGAAAAAGCAAAAAAATTTATTTACCCGCACGGTTGTAACTATCGTATCACTTCTAACTCTTACAAGCCTTGCCGCCTGCGGAAATTCAGCCTCGACCGTTCCAGGCACTGATTCGAAAGAAGAAAAAACACTGGTAATTGCAGTGCCCGATGCCATTAACTTGCTCGAAGCAGGTCAGGAGGGCTCAGTTATCCAGTATTATATTCAGCAGATAGTTAACGAAGGTCTTGTAGCGATTGGTGAGGACGGAAAGATCCATCCCGCGCTGGCTGAAAGCTGGGAGGATGAGAATTCTACCGTTTGGACATTCAATCTGAGAAAAGATGCCAAGTTCTCCGATGGCTCACCCGTAACGATTGATGATATCATTTATTCAATTGAGCGCAGCGCCGACCCTGAACAGTCTCCCTCAATCGCTTATTTTTACCCCGATGGTTTTGCCATTGATAAAGTGGACGAATATACTTTAAAAATCACATTACCCCATGCACAGTCAAACTTTATTTGGTCGATATCAAATAATGGAGGATTGTTCGTAACCAAAAAGGAATGGGCGCAAAATGCTGAAGCAATAGGCTCCGCTAAGGATTTGCTGCTTGGCTCAGGTCCGTATAAAATATCAGAATTCTCTCCCGGCTCTCACGTGACACTGGAAGCCTCCGATTACTGGTGGGGCGGCACACCCGAGATGAAAAAGGTGAGAATAGATTTTATCCCCGACAGCCAGACCCGTCTTCTTGCGTTCAAGCAGGGTGATGTTGACTTTGCCTTTGATATTCCAGTAAGTCAGATAAGCGATTATCAGTCGGTAGACGGTGCTAAGGTAGAAACTTATAAAGACCGCTCTTATGTCGGTTTGACCTTTGATTTAACCGTAAAACCCTTTGATAACGAGCACATTCGCAAGGCTGTTTCCTACGCAGTTGATTCACAAGGGATTATCGACAGCATAAAGGATGGCTATCCGGAAAAGGCAACGGCATTCACAGCACCCGAGCAGTTCGCAACTGTTCTCTCGGCTGATGATGCCCGCAAAAAGTTAAATGAGCTTACGCATTATGATTATAACCTTGAAAAAGCAAAAGAGGAATTCGAGCTTTCAGGCGAAGAACCCTTTTCAACAACGATCTATTATCCCGACAGTAACCAGGATCTAGGTAAGGCTTCCTTAGTGATTGCCGATTCCCTGAAAGAAATAGGAATCACTGTTGATGTTCAGGAGATTCCTCTCGAGCAGTGGCTAAACGAAATGGGTTCAGGTACAAAGGGGATTGACTGGATGGATTACCGCCCGCCAACACTCGACCCAGCCGAAATTGCCGTATGGTTTCTTGATACCACAGGCGAGGGTACAAACCCTGCAAACTGGACAGATGAATCGGTTCAGCCCTATTTTCAGGCGATTTACGAGAAATCTGCTGAAGAAGGTCTTGATGATTTGTTAAAGGGTATCGGTATAGCGCAGGAACAGGCAATTTACGCTCCCATCTGGTGGGGCGAGGGCGCAATTGCCTACAACAGTTCGATTGAGGTTGATAACTTCAGCTCATATACTTTCCTGTCACAAAACTGGCCCCAAAATTTTACTTTTACAAAATAATAGTTTATAATGGAAGACAGCACAGTTTTCTACAATTTAAGGTTTAAAATTAATAATAAACATCACACTTCCCGATAGCAAACAAAAATGTCGGGAAGTGTGAGTTCATTTTGTATGAATATACTATCAATTGACAAGGTTACACACGGTTTAGAGCGTGTTAGACCTTGTCAATTGATGGTAACTAGGATGAAAATATTATGAGCAAATTAAGATTTATTATAAAACGGCTGCTTCAGTGTCTTGTTTCGCTGGTGGTGCTGTCTTTTGTTATTTTTTCACTGCTTTATATAGCTCCCGGTGACCCTGCCCGCGCCCTTGTGGGGGCGAAAAAAGTCACTCCCGAGTTATTAAACCAAATCCGCGAGCAGTACCATTTAAATGATCCTTTTCTTTCCCAGTACACTAGGTGGGTTAAGGATGCTCTTTCGCTTGATTTCGGCAACTCAATAAAGGCGGGATACCCTGTTATCGATTATATAGCCTCCCACGCTGCCGTTACCTTTCAGCTTGTTGGGTTATCCCTGCTGTTCAGCATAATGATCGGCGTTGGGCTGGGTGTGGTGTCGGCGCGCAGAAAAGGCAGGCTTGCCGATAAAATAATCGACATTTCATCTTTAATCGGCACTTGCTCGCCGAGTTTTGCGTTAGGGTTGGTGCTGCTCTATTTTTTTTCCTATAAGTTCGGCATTTTTCCAATGTATGGCATAGGTGACGAGAGTAATCCTATTGATGTTTTGTGGCACTTAGTTTTGCCGGCAATCACACTTACGATAGGAGTCGCCGCCCTGCTTATTAAAATAACCCGCTCTGCTATGCTAAAGGAAGTATCCAGTGACTACACCGTATTTATGCGTGCACGGGCAATCCCCACAAAAAAGATAGTGCTCTCTCAGCTTAAAAACGCTTCATCTCCTGTTTTAACAAGCACAGGGCTGGTGCTCGCAAGCCTTTTCGGCTCAACTGTTTTGATAGAAAACGTCTTTGCAATTCCCGGGCTTGGCGAACTGCTAACCAAATCAGTTACTTTTCGCGATGTTCCGGTTGTTCAGTTTATCGCCCTTATGTTGGCGGTAATAATTTGTTTTACATCGGCATTCGTTGATATTTTAGTTTATCTTTTCAATCCAATTACCCACAGAGCACAAAGTGGCAATAAAAAAGCGGCAAAGGGGGAAATTTGATATGAAAAAAACTATAAAAAATAAAAAGTTAAAGGTACCTCCTGCCAGAATAATCTTATCAGGCCTGTTTTTGTTTATAATTTTCTTGTGGATTATTGCTCCCTCGCTTTTTGCTCCCGATGCCTTAAGCCTGGATATTAATAATACCAAGCTGCCCATCGGTTCAGAAGGTCATCTCCTCGGTACCGATGCTTTGGGGCGTGATGTACTAAAACTTCTCATTGCGGGTGCCGGCAGTGCAATGATAGGGCCGGTGTGTATTGCGTTGGGATCCCTTATTATAGGACTAGTTCTGGGAAGTACAGCAGGTTGGTTTGGCGGATTTTGGGATAAAATCGTATCAGCTTATGCGGATTTAACTCTTTCAATGCCGTCAATGCTGCTGGCTATTGTTGCGGCTGCAATTATCGGCGGGGGTTACTGGGTAAGCGTTCTGGTTATGATTATTTTGTATTCTCCTTTCGATATCCGTTTGGTACGCTCTGCGGTAATACAGCAAAGATGCAAACCCTATATCGAATCGGCAAAAATGCTTAATCTAAGCGCTGTTAACATTTTAGCAAAACACATTTTCCCCAATATCGCGATGGTAGTGCTGGTTAATTTCTTTTTAAACATAGCATACGGTTTAATGAGTATGTCGTCCTTGTCATTTTTGGGGCTTGGAGTAGGACCAAAGGAAGCCGATTGGGGACGGCAGCTCTCCGACGGGCGCGAGTTGTTGTCACAAAATCCCGCCGTGTCCCTCTCTGCGGGTATCGTAATAATTTTAACAGCTGTTTCTATTAATCTTATAGGCAGCTATCTTCTTGAAAGGAGCGGTTTAGATGACATTTAATCCGGTACAGCCCTCCGAAAATAAAGTTCAAAAAATAGATGCCGAAGCTACAATTAAAATAAGCATCAGCGATTTAAGGGTGCAAATCGGCGAGAGCGAAATATTAAAAGGTATAGATTTTAAGCTGGAAGGTAATGAAAGTGTCGGTATTGTAGGGCAATCGGGCTCGGGCAAAACAATGATGATGCGCTCCCTCATCGGGCTGCTTCCGGATCAGGCGAAGCAGGCGGGAGATTACAGAATAGACGAACAAAAATTTAATCTTAACGCTCGTGAAAAGCAGTGGGGAAAAATAAGAGGCAGCGGTATAGGTATGGTTATGCAAGACCCCTTTACCGCCCTTGATCCTCTGAAAAAGTGCGGCAAACAAATTCTGGACGGCGTCCCGAATGATAAAAAAGCCGTATTTAATATTGTGTCCGCCCTGGAAGAAGTCGGCCTGCCAAAAGAAGTCGCCGACAGATACCCTTTTGAATTATCGGGCGGTCAACGGCAGAGGATAGTAATTGCCGCATCCCTTGCAACCCAACCCCGTCTGCTGATAGCTGACGAAGCAACTACCGCGTTGGATGTAATAACACAAAAGGAAATTCTCGACCTTATCGATCATATCCGCAGTGTTCGCACGATGCCTTTAATCATAATCACCCACAATATACGCCTTGCAAAAACAAGATGCGACCGTGTGCTGGTTATGGAAAACGGAAAAATTGTAGAAGAAGGCACAGCAAAAAAAGTAACCGAACAACCCCGTTCGGAAGCGGCCAAAACACTAATCGAAGCCGACCGGTTTTTGCAGATAAGATCGTTTTCCGATTCTCATTCGGGCGGCGACATCCTGCTTAAGGCAGAGAACCTGAACAAGAGATTCGGCAGCGTTAATGCACTTATTGATGTTACTATTGACGTATGTGCCGGCGAATGCGTCGGCATAGTAGGGCAGTCAGGCTCGGGTAAAACAACATTGGCGAGATGTCTTGTCGGATTAACCAAGGCTGATTCCGGCTCGGTTAAATTTTTCGGAAAAAACCGCACTCAGATAGTCTTTCAAGATCCTTATTCATCGCTTAATCCTGCCCATAAAATACGATATATTTTAGAATCAGCGCTGAAAGCATCAAACAGACCGCTTAGCGAGCTAGAAGAATTGATATCTCTAGCTGAAGTACCCGCAGAACTTCTGGATCGAAAACCCGCCAAATTATCGGGGGGACAGCGACAAAGAGTAGCAATTGCGCATGCCCTGGCGCCCCGCCCCGATTTGTTAATATGTGATGAATCAGTGTCGGCGTTGGATGTAGTCGTTCAGAACCAGATATTGAATATGCTCGAAAAGCTCCGTCGTGAACGTCACCTTGCTGTGCTTTTTATCACTCATGATTTATCAGTATTACGTATGATTGCAGAGAGGGTATACGTCATGAATGAGGGACGTATAGTTGAACACGGCACAGCCCGGGAAATTTTTGAATCACCAGAAAACAGCTATACAAAAGCACTAATAGAAGCGGCAGCCTTCGGCAGCACCGAACGCGCCCAGGGCGGACTCGAACCTTTTATATAAATCGTTTAAAAAGTTCTTTTTCGATAGAGCTTGTACCCATCAAAGATTTTAGGTATGATTAAATATAGGAAAAAAGGAAAATATAAAAAGGAGAGAGAAAAGGAGGTATTTTATGGGAAAGAAATTGACCGATAAAGTGAGCTGGGTAGGAAAAACGGACTGGGAGCTTATGAAGTTCCACGGAGATGAGTATTCCACCCACAGGGGCTCTTCCTACAATTCTTATTTGATCAGAGACCAAAAAAACGTACTGATAGATACGGTATGGCAGCCCTATGACAAAGAGTTCGTAGCTCGATTAAAACAGGAAATCGATTTAGAGAAAATTGATTATATTATTTTAAACCACAGTGAAATCGATCATAGCGGCGCATTGCCCGAATTGATGAGAGAGCTTCCGGATACACCCATTTATTGTACGGCGAACGGTGTAAAAATAATAAAGGGTCATTATCATCAGGACTGGAATTTCGTAACTGTTAAGACAGGGGATTCTCTGGATCTTGGTGAAAGCAAGCTGGTTTTCGTGGAAGCGCCCATGCTTCATTGGCCGGATAGCATGATGACTTATATGACCGGAGAAAATATCCTTTTCAGCAACGATGCCTTCGGGCAGCATTATGCGACAGAATCTCTGTATAACGATGCTGTGGATGAGGCAGAGCTTTTTGCAGAGGCACTGAAATATTATGCGAATATCCTTACCCCCTTTAGTCCTCTTGTTATGAAGAAAATCAAAGAGGTCTTAGCTCTTAACCTTCCGGTAGATATGATTTGTACAAGCCATGGAGTAATCTGGAAGGATAATCCGGTTCAGATTATCGAGAACTATCTAAAGTGGGCGGATAACTATCAGGAAAATCAGGTTACACTCGTATACGATACCATGTGGAATTCTACCCGTAAAATGGCGGAAGCCATAGCGGAGGGCATTCGTCAGACCGATTCTTCCATAACGGTCAAGCTGATGAATGCTGCTAAGGAGGACAAGAACGATATTATTACCGAGGTATTCCGCTCCAAAGCCATTCTTACAGGCTCCTCCACCATTAACAATGGTCTGCTCTTTTCTATGGGCGGTATTCTCGAGATGATGAAGGGCCTTAAATTCAAAAATAAAAAAGCCGCAGCTTTTGGAAGCTACGGCTGGAGCGGCGAATCGGTGAAGCAGTTGACAAAGTTCCTCGGTGAAGGAGGCTTTGAAGTTGTTAATGACGGCCTGCGCCTGCTCTGGGTGCCGGATGAGGAGGGTATTACCTCATGTGTGGAATATGGCAGACAATTCGCCAAGGCACTATAATTTATTCCAGTAAATTTCCCATGCTCTTTACGCTTACAGCCAGAGTGGAGGTGTTGTGCAGCAGCGCAGAGGTTGCGGGCTGCAGGATGCCTCCTGCTCCCAGAGCGATCAATTCGGAGTTTAAAGCCGACGATGAAACGATAGTTTGTGCCGATGCGCTTCATCAGGCTGTCACTGATAGCTATTCCTTCATCTGCGGCAGATAGAGCAGGAGAATCGTTGATACCGTCTCCTACCATGATCACCTTTTTCCCCTCTGCTTTCTCTTTTTCCACATATTTCGCTTTGTCTTCAGGAAGAACTTCCGAATAGTATTCGTCTACACCCACTTTTTTCGCGATAGAAGCAGCAGCACGTTTGTTATCTCCGGTCATCATGACTATTTTGCTTATTCCGGCTTTTCTCAAGGAATTAATGATTCCCTCGGCCTCTTCTCTTAACGGGTCCTCTATGCAGATGACCCCTGCCAGCTTATTGTCTATGGCGAGGTATAGGTGAGATTGCTCCCCGGGCAGCTTATGAAATTTTTCCATCATGCCTTCAGGAAGTTCGCAGCCTTCATCCTCAAATACAAAGTGGTGGCTGCCGATAATCGTCTTTTTATCTCCTATAAAAGTAGAAATGCCGTGTGCGACGATATAATCTACCCTGGAGTGCATTTCTTCATGTTCCAGATTCCTTTCTCTGGCGGCGTTCACCACGGCTTTAGCCATGGAATGAGGAAAATGCTCTTCCATGCATGCAGCCATCCGCAGCAGTTCGTCGGGAGAGTCTCCGTTGAAGGAAACCACATTGATAACCGCAGGTTGTGCTTTGGTCAGGGTACCGGTCTTATCGAAGACAATAGTATCTGCTTGTGCTATGGCTACAAGATATTTTCCTCTTTCGTAGTCATTAGTGTTCATATCCGGTGTATATTGTCATTATGAGGCAGAATACCATCGCCCACGCCCAATATTTATGGTGCTTCATTTTTCTTCCTCCTTAGTAAAATAACAAATTATCCTCATTTCAAGCAACCGAAAGCTTTCCCTTTTCTTTCATTTTATTGCTTTATGTGGTAATATTTAAGTGTAATAAAAATTTAACAAACTTTTAATATAATAGATTACCGTTTACACAGCAGCTTAACACTTGCTGTTAGGCTGCGTAAGAACGTGATTGGGGAGAACTATTACAATGGGTGTAAGATTAAAAAATATTATAAAAAGTTTATTTAGAAAAATAGTCTTTCATTATAAAAAGCATCCAATACTTTTATGTCTGGTTCTTAGCTTTGCTGTTTTTACCGTTCCGGCCGTCTTGGTTTTTATCTCAGAGATATTAAATCATGGGGTAGATAAGGATGATTTGTACATGTATTTTATTATTTTTATCCTTATTTGGATATTCATTGCGGTACCCTTGGTGCTGACGATAATAAATATGGCTGCCTTGTTTTTTAAAAATCCCTCTTCGGAGCTTTCGAGAGGCAGCAGGAGAATTGAGGCACTCACCATTTTTCTTGGAATTGTTTATAGCGTCATCTATGCGGGTTCAGGTTTTTCTAATATAACCTTTAATGATTGGTGGATCGAGCTCTGGAATTTGGAAAAGCATTCTCCTATTCTTACGGAGGCCCTGCCTACCATATTAGCGATCATCGGCCTTTCTATGCTGGGATATATTATCGTTCGCTATGGCAGGCTGGAAAAACTACCGCCTTTAGTCCTTACCTTCTGTATTGCCGGCATGTATCTGGGAGCGGCACAGTGCGTTCTTTGGATTGTGCAAATATGGGAAATGGAATATGACAGCATATTTTTTAGTTTATTGCCGTTTAATTTTATTCTTATCGTATTTAAAACAATAAAGGAGCTTATATTCAGATGGCAGGAGCTTCAGGCTGCGGATGCAAGTCAGACAAAAGAATCCTTTTCTTTTATCCAGTCATGGCTGATGAATTCATCCAAATGGCCAGTCATAGGACTGATACTTATCCTTCCGCTTCTGGGAATTGTGATCGTGATCCTGATGCTGTTCGGACAGGCGCCGGACAGCTTTATAAAGGCCTGGACGGAGACAGCTGATTGGAGCTTGTCCAAAAGAATAGCTCCGCAGAACGTTATGTACGACGAACACTATTTATGCACGGTAGCAGCAGGCGGACATAAGAGGGTGGTGAAGCCTCTGCGGCTTGGAGTGAGGCACGGACATGAGGTCATCGTCAATAGACAGCTTTGCGTTGCTAATGCATTCGAGCAGATTCTTGAAGAAAGGACTCCTCGCTTGCACGCAGTGATAAGAGATGCTTACGATAAATATGGTTATCCGATTGCTAAGAATATCAAATCGCCGTTTATGGCAGATTTTATTTATTATGTTATGAAACCGGCAGAATGGTTTTTCCTGATGGTCATTTACCTTTGTGACAGCAAGCCGGAGAATAGAATTGCACTGCAGTATATTCCCAAACCTCATATGAGGTTTGAGGAAATAAATTAATAAATGGTAAGGAAGGGAAGAATTATGAAAAAATTATTGATGTTGCCTATAAGTTTGGCTTTGTGCCTCACACTAATAACGGGCTGCGGCAGCCAGGCGGGAGGTCCCTCGGAGGTCCAGCCGACGGAAACCTCCGGGGCGGAGAGCCAGGCTCCTGGAGAAGAGACTAAAGAGACTGCGGACATATCCGATACGACAGATACAGCGGTTCGGGTCATGGCACTGAAAGGGCCTACCGCTATGGGTTTAGTAGAGTTTATGAATGAAAGCGAATCCGGTGCTGTGAACGGGAACGATTATGAGTTCACCATCGCGGCTTCTGCGGATGAAGTAACTCCCAAGCTGGTCCAGGGTGAGGCGGACATTGCGGCAGTCCCCGCTAATCTGGCTTCGGTGCTTTATAACAATACGGAAGGCCAGGTACAGGTGTTGTCTATCAATACCTTAGGGGTGCTTTATATTGTGGATACGGGAGATACGGTACATTCGGCGGCGGATTTGAAAGGAAAAACCATATATGCCAGCGGAAAAGGCGCAACTCCGGAATATGCAATAGACTATATTCTTATGAAAAATGGAATAGACCCGGAAAAAGATGTAACGATAGAATGGAAGTCGGAACATGCGGAATGTGTGGCGGCGCTTGCGGCCTCCGAAGATGGAGGTATCGCTCTGCTCCCTCAGCCCTTCGTTACCATAGCGCAGACACAGGATGACAGAATACGTATTGCGCTTGATCTGACAGAGGAGTGGGACATGCTGCAAAAGGATGAGGAGACGCCCAGTGCCCTTCTTACCGGAGTCGTTGTAGCGAGAGCCGATTTCATAGAGGAGCATCCTGAGACAATAAGTGCTTTTATGGATTCCTATAAGAAATCTGTAGATTACGTAAATGGAAATATGGAGGAAGCAGCAAAGCTTATCGAGAAGTTCGATATCGTTCCTGCCGCTGTAGCACAAAAGGCGCTGCCGTATTGCAATATTACTTTTATCGAGGGAGCGGAAATGAAGGATAAACTTTCGGGATATCTGAGCGTATTGTTGGAACAGAATGAAAAGTCCGTGGGAGGAGAGATTCCGGCAGATGACTTTTACTATGAAAGACAAGGGAATTAAATCAAATATAAAAATATGGGCTGTTTTGCTATGGCTGCTCGTGTGGGAGATAGCGGCGCGTTCTATCGGGCAGGAGATACTTTTGGTATCTCCTGTTGTTGTATTGACTAAATTTCTGCAATTGTCCTTTACTTTCTCGTTCTGGCAATCCATTTTCTTTTCTCTCCTTCGTATCATCGGAGGATTTTTGTTAGCTTTATGTGCCGGAATGATATTGGCAGCAATCAGCTCTGTTCACAACTTTATCAAGGAACTGATACGACCTCTTATCGCGGTAATAAAGACAGTGCCCGTGGCATCCTTCATTATCCTCGTATTGATATGGGTGCCTTCCCGCAATTTATCGGTAGTTATTTCCTTTCTCATGGTACTGCCGGTGGTATATCATAATATTTCGGAGGGTATAGAGAGGATGGACCGGCAGCTTCTGGAAATGGCTCAGGTCTTTCAAGTACCTTATGGAAGGCGCCTCAGATATATATATCTTTCTCAGATCATGCCCTTTTTTAAGACGGCGGCCTCTCTGTCCCTGGGACTATGCTGGAAGGCGGGGATTGCAGCGGAGGTGATAGGCATTCCGAAAGGATCTATCGGAGAAAAGTTATATGAAGCGAAGATTTATTTGCAGACTCCGGATTTATTTGCATGGACACTCACCATTGTCCTTTTGAGTGTGAGTTTCGAGAAAATATTTCTACTTTTTGTGGATAAGTTGGTTAAAAAGATGGAGAGAGGTTGAAAACCCAAGGAGAACCATAAGAAATGGATATTGAAGTTATTAATGTATCAAAAAAGTACGGGGAGAAAGAAGTACTTCGTAACTTTTCCATCAAAATAAAAGAGGGAACAGTTACTTCTGTTATGGCGCCCTCCGGAGCAGGCAAGACAACGCTTCTCAGAATTCTGGCGGGGCTTGAGAAGGCGGATGAGGGAAGTGTTATAGGAATGGAAAACAAAAGGATCGGCATGGTCTTTCAAGAGGACAGACTTTGTGAAAATCTGAATGCAGTTTCCAATATTCGTCTGGTATGCGATAGCGGGATAACCGTGCGGCAGATCGAGGAAGAACTGCAAAGAGTAGGTCTTTCGGGAAGCGAAAGGCAGCCCGTCAGGGAATTATCCGGCGGTATGCGAAGACGAACCGCTCTGGTACGGGCCTTGCTGTCCCCTTATGATATTCTGATTCTGGATGAACCTTTTAAAGGGCTGGATGAACATAAAAAAAATGAAGTCATGAGCTATACCTTGGAAAAAAGTATGGGTAAGACGGTTATATTGGTGACCCACGATGAAAATGAAGCGAAATTTATGGATGGAAAAATAATATTTCTGAATAACGGAGATCATAGATTAATTTGAGGCTTTCGGAATCTTTTATTCTATAACGAAGCGGAGGAAAGTACATATAATAATATAACTTAAATATTAAGGATATATCTATGTTCTATATTACTTCCTCAGATAATGTAAAAATAGCAGTATATAATTATGATTGCGGCGGGACTCATACGGTTTTTCTTATTCACGGCTGGCCGCTCTCCCATAAAATCTACGAATATCAGGTAGAGAGATTAATTGCCTGTGGTTATCGGGTAGTGTCAATTGATTTAAGAGGCTTTGACAACTCTGATGCTCCGGCCTGCGGTTATTCCTATGATCGGATGGCAGCGGATATTTATGGAATTATTACGGCGCTTCGCCTTACGGATATTGTTTTGGTAGGATTCTCCATGGGCGGAGCGATCGCATTACGGTACATGAACATATATCAGGGATACGGAGTAAAGCAGTTGATTCTGTTAGCGGCAGCGGCTCCTTCATGGACGCAGCGCCCCGGTTATCCTTATGGACTTACAAGAAGTTATGTGGATGGATTAATTGAGCAGGTATGTACCGATAGGCCTAAGCTTGTTCATGAATTTACTCATAACCAGTTATTCGCGTGTCCTCAAAGCGAGGCAGCTAAAAATTGGTTTGAGGATATAGCGCTTTCCGCATCGGGAATCGGAACTTTGAAAACAGCAATTTCCCTTCGGGATGAGGACGGGAGAAAGGATCTGGCAGCAGTGTCTGTACCTACTGCAATTATACATGGCGCCAAGGATATTGTTGTATCCAATGATCTCGTGAGAATTCAGCATATGAGCATCCGAGGTTCCAAGCTGTATACTCTTGAAAATAGCGGACACGGAATCATGTATGATGAATTGGACAAATTTAACCGGATATTTATTAATGTAATTGAGGAGTTGCATCCAGCTTGACATTTGTATTAAAAGTATTCAAAATAAAAGAAATGGACATCTTAGGATTAGGACTGTTTTGCAAAGGAAAAGGTATTTGACATGAATTATATAGTGTTTGATTTAGAATGGAATCAAAGCAATACCGGAAAAGATGAAGAAGTAAAAACCGTCCCTTTTGAAATTATAGAAATTGGCGCTTTAAAACTGAACGACAATTTTGAAATTACCGGGGAGTTCAACCGGTTGATTAAGCCTCAGATATATCATGAAATGCACCATATTACTAGAAAATTGATACATTTGCAGATAGAAGAGCTGGAGAACGAGAGTTTTTTTATTGATGTCATACATGATTTTCTTACATGGTGCGGAACGGATTATATGTTTTGTACTTGGGGGCCTTTGGATTTGACTGAACTTCAGCGGAATATGCGCTATTACGATATACCACTGCTTTCGGACAGGCCGTTGAAATTTTATGACGTGCAAAAGCTATTCAGCATCGGCTTCGAGGACAAGAAGTCCAGAAGAACCTTGGAGTATGCTATCGATTTTCTGAATATAGGAAAGGACATTCCCTTTCACAGAGCTTTCAGCGATGCATATTATACTGCAAAAATACTGGCACATATCGACAAGGAACTGCTCAGCAATTTTTCCTTTGATGTTTTTGTGGCACCGGCGAGCAAGAAAGAAGAAGTGTATGCGGTATTTGATAATTATACAAAGTACATTTCCAGAGAATTCGACAGTAAGCAGGATGTGCTGGATGACAGGGAAATTATGAGTACCAAGTGCTATCTTTGCCGGAAGAATATCAAGCGTAAAATTAAGTGGTTTACTCCTAACGGAAAGCATTACTACAGTGTAGGCTATTGTAACAGCCACGGTTTCATGAAAGCAAAAGTGCGTATCAAGAAATCGGAGAACGATAAGATATATGCCATAAAGACCACGAAATTTATATCGGAAGAGGATGTGCTCGAAATCAAAGAGAAGCAGGGACGGGCCAGGCAGCAGAAAAAAGAAAGAAATAAGTACGGAAGGTAAACAAAATAATGATTCGGCAATTTGCACAATTTCAATTTCAATAGTGTGATACAAAATATAGTTCATTCGCAACACGCTCTCGCTTGGATGAAGTACGTAGTGGTACATAAGACCCTAAAATACAGGGTCTAAGTACCAACGACTTCATACAGTTGCTCATTGAACTATGTTTTGTATCACTATAGCCAAGTCTGTGTTTGTGCAAATTGCCGAAGCTAAGTTGTCTGTAAGGCTTTTGGAACTCTAATCTATAATGGGAAAGTGCTCCTGTTACATAAAAAATGGACGCGCAGCTGCTAAAAATCAAAATCTTTGTACTGGGAGCGCATTCTATTCTTTCGTCTGCTTTTTCTCCGCAGACGGCTTCTGCGCCTTTTTGCGAAACTGTAATTCTGTATGACAGATTTCACTACGAATAAGAGAATTAATATGCCCGCAACGATAAGAATAAAGGATAAGACCCTTTTCACATTGACAAATATAACATTCTCCTGAGGATCCTCACTGTCTGCTTCCGGCGCGTCGGAAGCGGTGCCTTCTATGGAGGTGTCGAAATCGTAAGAGGATTCCGTGTTAAGAGCGATATCCACAGTCGCGTTTCCTACGTATACGCCGTTATAAGTATAATCGATTTTGGCAATCTGGCTGTCGCTTTCGACATCATAAGAGATAGAAGATTGTGTATCCTGGAAAACTGCCGTCTTCGGAAGTACGATATAGCTGTCCTTGTTGAGGGACAGAACCGGTTTGGAGTTGCCGAAGATATCGTTGTCTGTCTGGAAAAAATCGGCGTTGTTTATATCATAGTTTGTCTCGTTCTCCGATACATTGACGATTTCAAAATTGCTGAAGCCGTATTGAAACAAATCTACCGTATCTGTAAACTGTTTGGGGGATTCCTCCTTCATAATAACACAGATGAGCTTCATGCCGTTTCGTTCCGCACAGCTTACAAGAGTCTGTCTGGAGTTATCTGTATAACCGGTCTTGCCGCCGATGATACCTTCACAGGGATATTCGTTATTCACAATCTTATGGTGCGTGCGAAGGATGAAGTCGTCGGGCTGGGTGGCGGTAGGTTCGAAATGATAAGAAGGCATACCTGATATTTTTGCCAGGAGTTCGTTCTTATAAAAAGCCCGGGCGATGGTGGCGAGGTCATAAGCGGAAGTATAATGGTCGTCGTCGTGCAGGCCGTTAGCATTGACAAAATGAGAATCGGTACAGCCTAGCTCTTTGGCCTTTTCATTCATCATTTCTGCAAAGCCCTCTATGCTGCCGCCCACATGCTCCGCAACCGCATTGGCAACCTCATTGGCTGACCCGATAAGGATTCCATATAAGCATTCCTCCATAGTAATAGACTGTCCTTCGTCCATACCCATATTCGAGCTTCCTCTGGGAATGGAGAAAACGGCGTTGCGGGAGAAGGTGACCATTTCGTCCAGAGAGGAATTCTCGGCTGCTATCAAGCAGGTAAGAATCTTGGTGGTGCTGGCGGGATATAATTGTTCATGAATGTTCTTGCTGTATAGGATTGTTCCCGTATTAGCTTCCATGACAATGGCCGATTCGGCGCCGATCTGAGGACCTGCGGGCCAGTTCTCTATTTCGTTGGACTGGATGGGAAGGGTTTTTCTATTCTCCATAGCCTGAGTAAGCTCGTCCAGACTAGCTGCCTGTACATATGCAGTATCTGCTGCAAAAGCGGAGGAAAATATGGCGGCCGACAGAGTAAAAAGACAGAGTTTTTTCTTTAATTTATGAAGATAAAAAGGCTTTTTATTAAGCCTGAAATGATTAAAAGACATAAAATGACACTCCTATTCAAAATTTAAACATTATTCTAATAATACACTATTTTATCTAAAAACCAAAGATAATTACAAAAAAATAATAATATTTAATAAATAAATCATCGCGTCCGGTTGGGGCTTTTCATTTATCGTTTTGTGGTGTAAAATGAAGCATAAGAAAATTAAGGAGCAGCTTTATGCGTTTACGGAATATATCAGGCTCGAGAGAAATTATCGGTGAAAGCGAATTCGTTATTAGGGAGCCGGAGAAGCAAAAGGGAAGCTGGCGGAGTGTCTTTGGTAATGACCGGCCCATACACATCGAAATAGGAATGGGAAAAGGCCGTTTTATCATGGATATGGCGAAGGCTTATCCGGACATTAATTATATCGGGATCGAAAAATATTCCAGTGTTTTGCTGCGAGCAATACAAAAGATGGAGCAGAAGGAAGCTCTGCCAAATATCCGTTTTGTACGGATGGATGCCGAGACCATTACGGAGGTCTTCCGGGAAAAGGAGGTGGAGAGGATTTATCTCAATTTTTCCGACCCGTGGCCCAAGGACAGACACGCTAAGCGCCGTCTGCCGTCTAAGGAATTCCTCGCACGCTATGATAAGATATTGGCAAAGGAAGGACATCTGGAATTCAAGACGGACAATAAGGATTTGTTCCTATTCGCCTTGGAGGAGTTGGAAAACGCCGGCTGGAGAGCAGAGAAGGTGACTTACGACCTGCACCGTGACGAGGAGATGATGCGGGGAAATATAATGACCGAATATGAAGATAAATTTTCTTCTTTAGGTAATCCTATTTATAAATATATTATTGTGAGATAGAAAGAGAGGTTTCATATGGAATACAAATTTACAACGGCAAATTTTGAGGAAGAGGTTCTGAAATCGGATGTTCCGGTATTGGTGGATTTTTTTGCAGATTGGTGCGGACCCTGTAAGATGATGGCTCCTGTGGTGGTGGAGCTTGCGAAAGAGCTGGAAGGGAAGGTAAAGATAGGTAAGTGCAATGTGGATGAGGAAATGGAGGTAGCACAGAAATATCGAGTGATGTCCATACCTACGTTTATCATATTTAAAGGGGGAGAAGCAGTAAGCGTAACCGTCGGAGGTGTATCTAAGGCGGATTTAGAGAATAAGCTGCAAGAGGCGCTGACGAAGTAATCGAAGTTTTAAATGTTAAGAACACTCGCTCAGCGGGTGTTTCTTGTTGTTTTCAGCCGGCAGGAAAGGCGTGGATATTTTAATGAGTGAGCATAGAAAAAAACGTGTGAGGTACAACAAGAAGCATGTAGCGGTGGTGGCCGGATCGGGAGCCGCTATCCTTCTTGTGCTGGTACTTGCTGTTATCTTGGTAAAGTCCGTATTTTTTGGAGAGAAAAAGGAGGATACGGAGGTGGCTGCCGTTCAGGTACTTGAGGAAACTCAGGAACCGGCCGAAGAGGAGCCCCTGAAGGAGGCAGAAGGAGAAGCTGATGCGGAGACAGAAGATTTGCATGTAGTCGCCGATGTAGCGGAGATGGACGATGATGAGGACCCTCAGGAAGCGGAAAGCATGGGTGAGGACGGCGCAGGAGCAGCGTCGGATATAAGTGCGGTGATTAAAGGGGCCAATGAAACAGGAGAGGTTTCCTATGGCATCGATGTGGCCAAATGGCAGGGAACCATAGACTGGCAGCAAGTAGCGGACTCCGGCGTAGAATTCGCTATTATCCGTGTGGGCTACCGTACCCAGAAAACGGGAATCATTATGGAGGATCCATTAGCAAAATATAATATGCAGCAGGCTAAAGAAGCAGGGCTTAAATTAGGTGTTTATTTTTTCTCAACAGCGATAACTCAGGAAGAGGCCAGAGAGGAAGCTGCATGGGTAACGAGCTTCATCGCCCAGTATCCCATCACCTATCCGGTAGTTTATAACTGCGAAGGTTTCCAGTCCTCGGAAAGCAGGCAGTACGGCTTGGAGAAAAGTGTAAGGAGCGACTGTGCGGCTGCATTCCTGGATTATGTACAGAGCAAGGGATATACTCCTATGTTCTACGCAGCGAAAAATGAGATGCAGGGAAATGCGCTGTGGGATACGGATGAGCTAAGCAGTAAGTACAAGATATGGGTATCTCAGTATCCTGAGCTTCCTTATCCTCAGACTGTCTCGTCCAGCTACAGCGGCACTCATGCTATGTGGCAGTACACTAGTCAGGGCACGGTGCCCGGTGTTCCAAAGGGCGTGGATATGAATGTGGCTTATTTCAGCTATAGTCAGGCGGCGGAGGCGGTGGATGACACTCCTTATGAAGCGGTAGAAGCAGACCCGGAGGCACTGCTGGATATGGCGGAAGTAAATGAGCAGGTAACCGCGAAAATAGAGACAAATCTTCGTTCAATACCGAGTACAGCCAGCGAAGATACAATCGTGGGAAAGTTGAAGAACAAAGAGGTGGTAACCAGAACCGGTATTTCTGCCAGCGGATGGTCAAGGCTTGAGTATAATGGGCAAAGGGTATATGCGGTGAGCAGCTATTTGACTACGGAGCTGGAATATGAGGCTCCGGCAGCAGCAGTACAGCCATCCTCCATTTACCAGCCGGTGAACGAGACGGTGACGGCTAAGAAGGTAACCAATCTAAGGAGCGCAGCCAGTTCGTCAAGTGATGATACGATAGTGGCGGTACTCCAGAACGGAGAAACGGTAACACGTACCGGAATCGGAAGCAACGGCTGGTCACAGGTAGATTATAACGGACAGACCTTGTATGCCATCAGCAGCTATCTGACTACCGATTTAGGATATGTACAGACGACTCCTGATACTTCCGTCTATACCGATGTCAACGAGCAGGTGACACCGAAGATTGAATGCAATCTGCGTACGGAACCGAGTACGGCAAACGAAGGTACGGTAGTGGCAACGATAAGGAATGGGGATGTTGTGACCAGAACAGGAATTAACCCGAATACGGGGTGGTCAAGACTGGACTATAACGGACAGACGGTATATGCGGTGAGCAGCTATCTGACACCGGTGCAGTAAAAAGATAAATTATTAATAATATTTGAGTTACTAACAAAGGAGCATTTGAATGTACAAATGCTCCTTTGTTTTTTATCTTATAGGAAAGTACGTCCTATAAGATAAAAGCGGTGCGCAGCTTCGCGCGCGGAACAAAAGCTGTGCTGCCGGCGTATTTAGCGCAAGAGTGTGCGAAGCACACTTTTGTTCTCTTATAGGAAAGGCCTTGCTATGGTAACGGGATAAGGTAATGATTCCTATAGAGCAAAAACTGCTTGTATCGGTCTGGTTTTAAGGATAATATTTTGGGCTGCCGTCAAACTCAAATTTGTTTAAATCACCCCGGTAATGAGCAAAGGCATAATCAATAATAACACCTTCCGACGTAGTAGATATGTTATGGAAGTAAAGCATAGGAGCATTTACCTTTACATTCAGCAGTTCAATATCTTCGGAAGTAGCATTCATTGCAGAAACAATGGTTTTTGTATTGGCAATCTGCGTTTCCGGATTGGTCATTAATAATTCATATAAAGAATAAGATTTGAAATCATAGCTCAGAATAAAAGAACATAAGTCATATGGTATATAATTTTGAAAAGTTACCATGGGAATATCATCGGCAAAGCGCCTTCTGAACATAGAGATGACTTTTTGGTCCGGCTTTAGATTCAATTTTTCGGCAATTTCCGATGTGGGAGTAACAACGCTTAGATCAATCAGTTCTGTCCGGGGCGTTTTTCCCAATCTTGAAATCTGCTGATAGAAAGGTTCGAAAGAACGAATGTAGCTGGAGTTCTGCTCCGGCTTCGTTACAAAGGTTCCTTTACTGGCTTTTCTTATCAGCCACCCTTCCTGAACGAGTTCCGATATAGCCTGTCTCACCGTAGAACGGCTGATGTGATAAAATTCTACCAATTCGCTTTCCGTAGGGATCGCATCTCCTACTGCAAAGCAGTTGTCTTTGATATCATTTAATAAAATTGTTTTTAGTTGAAAGTACAACGGAATCGGTGTACTTTTATCTATCTTCTTTTGGAATAGTTGCATGATTTTCCCCCTTAATAATTATTTGTTACTCATTTACATGTTTTATATGCTAATGATACATTGATAGTCCGTATAAAAATATAATTATGTTCGGATAATAAAACAATTAGCATATCAGTAATAAATATTATAGTAATCATATGATATAAAAATGAAAATTGCAAGAGAAAAAGATATGATTCAGAAATTTCGTACAAAATCATTCGATTAAAAAGCATCAAAAATTGGGCATTATATATAAAAATAAAATAATATATTGACTTTTTTTATCACATATGCAATTATAATAACATACCAATGTACGTACAATACAATAAAAAGAAATCAAAAATAATATTTAACCGAGAAAAGGATAACAACTTATCATGAAGATACTTTGTATAGGAATGATGGTATGCGACACATTGCTTTCTCCTGTGCCCTCCAATATTTTGGAGCTGGATAGTGTGAGCATCAATAAACCGTCCGTATGCTGCGGAGGAGATGCTTTAAATGTAGCAATTGGTCTTGCTAAATTAGATAATCCCGTATCAATAATAGGAAGGATCTCGAGTGATACAAATGGCAAGTTTATTCTGAATGAATGTAAGAAATATAACATTGATGTTTCCGGCGTAATTTATGATGAAGAGAGTGCCACTGCGGCTTCCTATGCGCTGATCGACGAAAAGGGAGAAAGACATTTCCTTTCGGAAAAATCTATTTTTGGAAGATTGCAGGGTAAAGATATTTCAGATAAGGCAATTGAGGATGCAGATATTATTTATATCGGTTCCGCCATGGCTCTACGTAAAATGGACGAGGAAGGCATACACAGCGTATTCTCGAGAGCACACGGGCAAGGGAAAATAACCGTTATGGATGCGGCCATCAACAGAGAGGATCCCCACAGGGATTGGCTGAAATATTTGGCTCCGGCCTTTATGGAGACAGATGTGTTTTTTCCCAGCATCGATGAAGCGATTAAAATAACCGGGGAAACAAATCCAGAAAAAATAGCAGAATATTTCAGGCCGTTTTCTATAAAAATATTTGGAATTAAATTAGGAGCCTCAGGCTGTTTTGTCACGGATTTTAAGCATAAAAGATTTATTAGATGTCCGGAAAATATGCCGGTAGTTGATACGACCGGCGCAGGGGACTCTTTTATGGCAGGTCTGGTAAGCGGCCTGGCAAGAGGCTTCGATGTTTTTTCCAGCACTCAGCTTGCCGTAAGCGTTGCGACTAAAAATGTAGGTGCCGTAGGAGGAACGGCAGGAATCCCCAATTTTGAAGAAGCTTATCTTTTTTACAAAGAAAACTATCAATAAAATGTCGCTGCACAATTTAGTTATTATCAAGCTTAATAAAATAATAAGCTTGAAAAATAAATGCTCACTAACATATTTACGGATTCACACACACTATATAAAATCCGTAAGAAGAAAGGATGAAAGTTATGAAATTTGCACCAATGAAAGAAATTCTCAAATTAGCGGAGGAACAAAAAGTTGCATACGGCGCGTTTGTAACAGTTTCTTATGAGACTGCACTGGCGGCTATCGAGGCAGGATCCGAACTCAATTGCCCGGTAATCTTTATTACCGGAACAGATTGCTGTGATCTAATGGGAGGATTCGAAGGAACGGTAGAGACCGTAAAAAGAGCTGCGGCAAATTCAAAAGTGCCTATTGCGCTTCATTTAGACCATTGCCGTACCTATGAAGAATGCGTACAGGCTATTCAGGCGGGATATTCTTCCGTTATGATCGATGGCTCGTCCCTTCCGTTTGAAGAGAACATAGCGCTCACCAAAAAAGTAGTGGATTATGCGCACACATTAGGTATTACAGTAGAGGGAGAACTGGGAAAACTTGTAGGTGAAGAAGGAAACTTAGTGGTAAAGGGTCCGGAAGGCGCACAGACCGATCCGCAGGAAGCAAAGGAATTCGTGGAAAGGACAGGCGTCGATTGCCTGGCAGTCAGCATCGGAACACAGCATGGACATTACATAGCAGCGCCTCAGTTGAACATAGAAAGGCTGAAAGCGATCCAGGAAGTAGTCGAAGTACCTCTTGTATTGCATGGAGGCTCCGGAACGCCTATCGATCAGGTACAGGAATCCATACGTAACGGTATCCGGAAGATCAATGTGGCTACGGACGTTCTTACAGCGGTGGCCAATTCTTTTGAAGAACTGAAGAAACAGCCCGGATTCAAATATAATACGGCAATGTTCATTAATTCTAAAAATGCGGCAAAAGAGCTTATTAAAGGCAAGATGAAGGATTTCAGATTCGAGAAGTGATCCCAATGATATTATGCCTTGAAAAGGGTATTATATAAAACTATAATTGCTAGTTAATTTAAAATGGAGGACAGGTTATATGAAAAAGAGAATGGTAAGTGTATTATTGGCAGCAGTTATGACGTTATCTTTAATGGCATGCGGTGCAAAAGAAACCGCACAGGAAGCACCTGCGGCAGAGACTCCCGCTTCTGCTAAGGAGGAGCCGGAAGAAGAGGCGCAGGAGGAGGAGCCTGCGGCAGAAACAGCCTCTGATGTAAAATCCACTGTTATTTGGAGGGCGTTTGATGACCAGTTCCAAAGCGGCTTTAGAATCATCATGCAGAACGAAGAAGAAAAAATAGGCGGTATCACTCTTGATATGCAGGATGCAGCAAATGACGTTTCCACAGCAATCAGTAAGCTTGAGGCGGCTTTGACGAAAGGTACCGATGTTGTTGCTATCTGTGCACCTGATCGTGAAAGTACGGAGACTATGGCTCAGAAGACGAACGAAGAAGGGGTGCCGGCAGTATTTTTTAACATGGAACCTATGGAGACGACTATGCAGACCTATGACAATATTTATTATGTAGGCGCTCAGGCTAAGGAGTCAGGTGAAATGTGTGCGCAGGCATTAATAAATTACTGGAACAGCAATAAAGAAGTTGCAGATAAGAATAAGGACGGAGTTCTTCAGCTCGTTATTTTGCAGGGAGAAATCGGGCAGCAGGACGTTGTGCTTCGTACCCAGGCTTATGAGGAAACTTTAAAAGCACAGGGTATTGATTATGAAGTACTGGCGATGGATACAGCCAACTGGGATCAGGCACAGGCGCTGGATAAGATGAATGCATGGATTACAGCTTATGGAATTGACGGAATAGAAGGTGTTCTTTGCAATAATGATAATATGGCAATGGGTGCAATGCAGGCATGTATCAATAATGGATATAATAATGGCGATGCGGACAAATTTGTTCCTATCGTAGGAATCGATGCAAATATCGATGCGTTGGAAGTAATGAAAGCGGACTCTTTATTGGGAACGGTACTTAATGACAGATTAAGTCAGTCTGATGCTATTATCAATGTAATCAAAGCTGCAAAAGAAGGTAAAGAGGTTACGGAAGAAGTGGTGGGAGTTGATTGCACGGTTGATGGAAAATATGTATGGGTTCCTTACGTAATTGTAGATTCGAGCAACCTGGATTCCACATTGGAACTTATGAGTTCTATTTCACAGTAAAACGTGCCGTCAGATCATTGATTTGTTTGAAAGGGTGCCGGATAGTCATAAGGCTTCCGGTCACCCTTCCTATAATTTAGCAAGGGAGGATTATTACTTTGGAAAAGTACCGATTGAAAGTAAGTAATATGTCAAAATCTTTTCCGGGCGTAAAGGCGCTGAATAATGTACAGCTGGCAGTAAGACCGGGTTCGGTGCATGCTTTAATCGGAGAAAACGGTGCCGGTAAATCAACATTGATGAAATGCCTGTTCGGATTGTATCATCCGGAGGAAGGGACGATAGAGCTGGACGGCGAAAAAGTGAATATCACAGATCCGAATACTGCTTTGAAATTAGGCATCTCCATGATACATCAGGAATTGAATCCGATTCCTTACCGCAATGTGATAGACAATATGTGGGTGGGAAGATTTGAGAAAAAAGGGCCCATTGTAGATGAAGAACGGATGAAAGCAAAGACAGAAGAGCTGCTTCAGGATTTGGAGTTTGATATTCCGGCAGAGACACTGGCAAAGGATTTATCCGTTTCTCAGATGCAGGCAATAGAAATAGCCAAAGCGGTATCTTATGATGCCAAAGTTATCATAATGGACGAACCGACCTCTTCTTTGACAGTTGCGGAGACGAAACATCTTTTTCACATTATCAACCGTCTGAAGGCAGAAGGGCGTTCTATTATATATATATCCCATAAGCTGGAAGAAATATTTGAAATTGCAGATGAAATAACAGTAATGCGCGACGGACAATACGTAGGAAGATGGGATATCGAGGATATAACCATCGATGAATTAATTCATCAGATGGTGGGACGTAATATGGAAGAACGGTTTCCTCCTTCCGAGGATACCATACAGGATAAGGTGCTTTTAAAGGTTGAGAATCTGACGAGTGCCGAGGAACATTCATTTGAACATATCAGCTTTGAACTTTATAAAGGAGAAATATTGGGGATCGGCGGTTTGGTAGGTGCCCAGAGAACGGAGCTGGTGGAAGCTATTTTCGGGCTCAGAAAGATTATCTCTGGAACGCTTACTATGGACGGTAAGACAATCCAGAATAATACACCGCAGGATGCCATTAAGAACAAATTTGCATTGCTGACCGAAGAGAGGCGTTCCACAGGAATTATTCCCATGCTTTCCGTATGGGATAATACTCTGGCAGTTGCATATAAAAAGCTGGCTGATAATATTATCGGATATATTAATAAACAAAAAATAGAAAAAGATGTGGACAGAGTATGTAAAGACTTAGATGTCAGGATGGCGGGCACGGAAACATTGATTAAAAATCTGTCCGGAGGGAATCAGCAAAAAGTCCTGGTAGGAAGGTGGCTGCTTTCAGACTGCGATATCCTTATTCTGGACGAGCCCACAAGAGGTGTGGATGTAGGCGCGAAATATGAAATTTATAGAATTATGAGAGATCTCATAAAAAAAGGAAAAGCGATCATCATGGTATCTTCAGAAATGCCGGAGCTTCTTGGCATGTCGGATACTATCATGATTATGTGTGAAGGAAAGCTATCCGGAGTATTAAAGCAAAGCGAGGCAACTCAGGTGGAAGTAATGAAGTATGCAACAAAGTTTTCTAATAAGGCAAAAGAGGAGGCTTCCGAATGAAAACTATAAACATCAAAAAAATCTTGGTCGATAAGGCACTTGTTATCGTGCTGCTATTTATGATTATTGGAATTATTATTATAGAACCTTCTTTTTTGCAGTGGCGTGTGTTCACTGATATTATCACACAGTCGGCAGTAAAGATGATTTGTGCGCTGGGTCTTATGTTTCCGCTTTTGATTGGAGGAACGGATCTTGCGGGAGGCAGGCAGGTAGGTCTGGCGGCAGTGCTGGTTGCATCCATGTCCCAGATGAGTACCTACTCGAACAGATTTTGGCCCAATCTTCCCGAACTCCCCATTATTATTCCCATGCTTGTAGCCATTGCGGCAGTAGCAGCCATCGGTGCAATAAACGGATTTATGGTTTCCAGATTAAAGATGGCTCCCTTCATTGCAACATTTGGTATGTCTACTATCGTATACGGTATTAACTGTCTTTATTTTGCCAAAAAGCCTAATAACTCACAGCCTATAGGCGGAATCCGGGAAGATTTAAGATTTTTGAGCAGCTATAAAATATTTGACCAGGTCAGCTTGCTTGTTGCCATTGCGATTGCAGCCGTAGTTATCGTATGGTTTGTGCTGAATAAGACAGTATTCGGAAAAAATATTTATATCGTAGGCGGCAATGCAGATGCGGCCAGAGTATCAGGTGTCAACGTAGGAAAAGTGATCATGGCGGTCTTCATTATTGAAAGCTGCCTTGTAGGACTTGCAGGTATCATGGAGGTGGCAAGGACCGGCGGCGCTAACAGCTCCTATGGTATGGCGTATGAATTCGATGCGATTTCATCCTGCGTGGTCGGCGGTGTATCTTTAAGCGGCGGAATAGGAAAAGTATCCGGTGCGGCCATAGGTGTGATCATTTTTACATTTATCAGTTATGGTCTGGCTTTTATCGGAGTAAACTCGAATTGGCAGTTAATTATCAAGGGTATTATAATTTGCAGTGCGGTTGCTCTGGATATGAGAAAAAATGCTTAACAAGAAAGGAACTAATAGAAATGAAAAGAGTAAAGTTATCGGATAAGCTGTCTCTTTCCGCGATTGTGCAGGGATTCTGGAGACTGGAAGACTGGAATATGACGGCAAAGGAATTGACAGATTATATGAACGCCTGCATAGAAAAAGGAGTAACTACTTTTGATACGGCGGAGATTTATTCGGCTACTCTGTGTGAGAAGTTAATGGGAGAAGCTTTTGAAGAGGATAAAACGATCAGGGACAGAATAGAGCTTGTCTCCAAGACAGGTATATTCCAACAGGAAATTAACGGAAGTACTTTTGGATATTATGATACTACTTATGATAGAATCATCCGTTCCTGTAAAGAAAGCCTGCAGCGTCTTAAGACGGATCATCTCGATCTGTACTTAATTCACAGAGAGGATCCCTGCTTTGATCCGTGGGAAACGGCAAGGGCATTAAAAGACTTAAAAAAAGCAGGAATGGTAAAAGAAGTCGGTGTATCCAATTTTGATCCCTTCAAGTTCGATGCTTTGAACAAAGCGATGGATGGTGAACTTGTAACCAATCAAATCGAATGGAATCCGGTATGCTTTGAACATTTTGAGAGCGGTATGATGGATTATCTGGCATTACATAAGGTTCATCCTATGATTTGGTCACCGCTTGCAGGAGGAAGACTTTTTAAAGGAAAAGACTCTCATTGTGAAAAAGCAATGGAGAAAATAAGGGAAATTGCAGCAAGGCACGGGGAAGAACCGGATACGATCATCTATGCATGGCTGATGTATCATCCGGTGAAAGCGATGCCGCTTTTGGGAAGTAATAAACTGAACAGGCTTGACCTTGCGATAAAAGCACTGGATGTGAAGCTTGAACATTATGAATGGTATGAAATATATGTGGCAAGCGGCCAACAGGTTTTAAGATAATTCTGAAGTGAGAATTCCGTAAAGGAGTTCTCATTTTTTACAATTTAATTTCATACGTAAAAGATATGTAAACATTCAAAATAATAAAAACAACGCTAAAATTATATGATAAAATGAAAAAGTAAAAATAGATGAATTATTTTATTTATGAGGAGGACAAAAGATGAAATCGATTAAAACGAAGATGTTGATCACTATTTTACCGATTATTATTTTATCCATGATTTTTCTTACTTTTAGCAGTGCAAATGCCAGTAAAAAAAGTATTTTAAAACAAACAGGGAACTTGATGTCGTCCGAATTAAATGGAGAAATTACAAATATTTCCAGAGAAATAAGGGAAGTAGAAATGATGGCGGATATGATTTCCTCAACAGTATCCAATACATATCAGACTACGAAGCTGAAAGAATATGAAAAGGTTTTGGGAGAGATTATATATACCAATGATCTGGCAATGGGGAGCGGTATTTGGTTTGAGCCGTATCAGTTTGACAAAGCCCAGAAATACGTGGGTCCTTATATTTACAAGGACGGGGAACAGCCGGCGGTGACTTATGATTACAGCAATGCAGAGTATGATTATTTCAGCTATGAGTGGTATCAGAATGCGGTGAAATCCCAGGGCGAACCGGTATTTACGGAACCTTATTATGATGAAACATTAGGAGTTACTATGTCTTCATGTACTGTGCCGGTGAAAAATCAAGAAGGCAGTTTTATCGGAGCGATTACGGTAGATATTGAACTTACGACAATTCAAAATCTGGTAAACGGTATTCAGGTAGGAGAAAGAGGAAAGGCCCTTCTGCTAGGGGCGGATGGAAGTTATCTTTCCTGTCCTGACAGCGAAAAGATAATGAAGCAGAAGATTCAGGAAGAAGAGAATGCGTCTCTCGCAGAACTTGGCAGCCAGATCCTGCAGCAGAAGGAAGGAAGCGGTTCCTATACCGATGGCAGTGAAACATATCAAGTATATTTTAAGACTTTACCTGAATTGAATTGGATGCTGATCATTGAAATTCCTGAAAGTGAGCTGAATGCTCCGGTCCAGGCACTTACTATACAGATGGCAGGAATCAGCACAGGGTCTATTATCCTATGTTTTGCCGTTGTTTTGTATATGGTTGGAAGACTTAGCTCTAACTTAAAGAAGGTAAACCATTTTGCAGGAATTTTATCAAAAGGCGATCTTACTGTAAATGATTTAAAAATAAAGGGGAAAGATGAACTGAAGCAAATGAGTGATTCTTTAAACGAAATGTTTGTAAATAATAAGCTCATTATTGGGCATATTGCGCAGAATTCCGAGACGCTGAATGGATCCAGCGGCAACCTGACACAGGCGGCCGGAGAGCTTACGATACAATTTAATAATATAGCCGGTATTATGAATAAGGTCAATGAAGATATGATGTCATCCAGCGCCGCTACGGAGGAAGTAAATGCATCGGTAGAGGAAGTGAATTCTTCCGCTAATTTGCTGCTTGATGAGACGGGAAGAAGCAATGAGCTGGCCGCGGAAATCGGTAAACGCGCGACAGAGGTTAAGATGAACAGCAGAAATTCATATGAAAAGGCAGCTGATCTGACAAAGGTTTATGAAAATGAGCTTGCACAGAGCATGAGCAATGCAAAGATCGTGGAATCCGTGAGCCTGCTTGCCGATGTGATTTCAGAAATTGCCGATCAAATTAATTTACTATCTCTTAATGCTTCCATAGAAGCGGCGCGGGCGGGAGAACAGGGAAGAGGATTCGCGGTCGTAGCAGGAGAAATTGGCAAGCTGGCGGGGCAGACGGCTTCTGCAGTCAATGAGATTAAGGAAACCACCGGAAAAATTGAAGATGCCTTTGGATTATTGATTCATACGGCAAAGGAGCTTCTGGGATTCATTACGGAGACGGTATCCCCAGACTATGAAGCCTTCGTCCATACAGCAATACAGTATGAGTCGGATGCGGAGACGATCAAGGACTTCTCAGAAAAAATATCGGAGATGTCCAGGGGAATAGAACATGTTATAAACGAAGTGAGTCAGGCGGTGCAAAGCATAGCTTACTCCACTCAAAGTACCTCCGATAATAGCAGCAAAATTATAGAATCCATCCTTGTTATGGAAAAGACAGTGACCGAAGTAGGGGATATGTCCACGGAACAGAATGAGATATCTAAACAGCTATATGATGTGGTGAATAAGTTTAAATTATAGAGAAAGAAGGGCTGCCAAGAGGCAGCCCTTTGCCAATCAGGCTATTAGGCTAGTGTGCTGGCACGCTGACATCTTGTCTAATAACTTGCCTGAATTTCCATCTGCTTCGTTGGCGTCAATCGACGTAGCCACCGCTACGCCTCATTCCTCCGCCTTGCAGACGGAAAATTCATTCTGCGTCATTAGCCCAAGTGCCAACGTGTCAGCACACTAGTTATACTGTAGCAGAGTTGAGCAGATGTTTAGAAAGCCTGTTTATTTCTTTCACTGCTGCTTCTGAAAGTCGATTTGCCTCCGCTTCGCTGATTTTATATTCCGAAGTATCGTTTCGAGTCGGCTTTGAACCTTTGGAAATCAAAGTCTTTATATGCCGATCGAGCAGGATAACAGGTTTTTTTCCTGTTCGTTTCAAAAGCTCTCTGTGCAGTGTTTTATTTTCACCATCTGCCCCGCCGCTGATGGAAAGAAAACCATATGCTTGCGGATTGGATTTTAAATAGCGTAAAAATGCTCTGATCGGTGAAGCTACATGCCCCATCCAGACAGGACCGCAAAAAAGGATTAAGTCATACTGAGTGATCACGTCCGTAGCAGGCCGTACCTCCGGTGTCCGGGCAAAAAGCATATCCATTATGATAGTCCGCATTGTCACAGGCCTTTGTGCTGTGATCTTAATATGCTTTGCTGATAGGCCCTTTGCCACGAATTCGGCAAGCATATCATTGTTGCCGGTGTAAGAATAAGAAATAACTGCAATATTCATGAAATATCTCCCCAACTATTGTTTTACCGCTTGTTTCAGCGCATTTTCCAGTGCTTTCAGGTGTGCTTTGGAAGTGAGCGTTGCCCCGCTGATTGCGTCCACCTGCAGCGATTTCGATTCCATCACTTTTTGGAACAAATCATCCATGGTTTTTCCTTTTGTCAATTCGGCAGAGTTTCCGTCACTGTCCAGCGCACCTTCCAGTATATTTATCTTTGTAATTTTACCTTCGGATATGGTAACTTCAACGCTGGCATCCCTGAGATTTCCCTTTGCGGCGTTATATTCTCCGATATAGGTTCCATCCTGAAGTTTTGTGAAGTCAATATTTCCGATGGTAAGTATTTGAAGCTCCCGGCGTCCTGGCGCATCGGCGAGAAGTGCGATTATCGTACTTAGGACAATGATACCTGCAATAATCAAAAGGATAAGCCGGATTTTGCCCTTTTTTGCACCTGTTTTAAAAGCCGTCATTTACATTCCTCCGATCTTTGTAAAATTATACGTTAAGCATCCTATTCCAGAGTGATTTTTACATGCTCGTTTTTATCCGGTTCGTCAACCTCAACAAGAACACAAGGCAATGTCATTTCACCGCTGTCCAGTGCTTCAAAGATGGCATCCATATCGATATCCTTGAGCCGTTCCAGTTCATTTTCGGCATCTCCTTTCTTTTTTGAGTTATTTGCCATCTGTCCGAACTTAAGCCCCATTTTCACGACAAAATATGGAATACGCACATTGGCGGTCAAAACCCCGTTTTCGGTAACTTCAATTCGAATACTTTTTGGTTTAACAGAATTCATGTCTCCCATAAATTAACCTCCTTAAATAAATATTATGAATGAATATTTTTTTACTCATTCATTTTTAGCTCTGAAAATACTACTCCGTTTAACTATCGGAGCAGTTTATCAGGCTTTTCATAATAAGCTCCGTCATAAGATGTAAAAGTTCCGGAAAATATTCAAGCCCGATTTCCTCCTTATGTGTGTCGGCATTTATAATAGCCGCAAAAATCATCATAATCATTTTACTATCTATGTCATTTCGTATTTTCCCGCGCTTCTGCCAAAGAACTATTAGTTCCAGAAAGTTGTCATATAGAAAATCAACTGTATCAATGCCGTTGTCTTCACGATATACTTGCTCCAGCTTTTCAAAGACGCTTCTATTGTACCATTCCCTCAGAATAGGATTTGCCTTTGTCCCCTCAACATTTAATTTAAGCATCTGCCCTACTACGTCCATAGGGCTCTGTTCCAGGTCAAGCGATTGAAAGCATGCTTGCTTCAGTTTACTATTCTCTTCCAGAAAAATATCCATAAAGAGTTTTTCTTTAGAGGAATAATAGTTATAAAAAGTTCCCACCGCCATTCCGGCTTTTTTTGTGATCTCGGAAATATTGGTGTCCTTGAATCCCTTTTCGCGAAACAGTTCTTTTGCGCAGTCGTAAATTAATAACTTTTTATCTTCCACTGATATACCTCCAAGTTAACAGCCAGAGTATGAATGAAAAAATTAATATTCATTCATATTATAATGAATAAAATAAATTTTGTCAATCTAAGAATCTTTATTAATCTACGCTTTTCAGTGCCTCTACCATATTGATCTGATTAAGGGCACGATTAGTCATCAGGTTCACGGCCAGGGCAAAGCACAATGTGATGGCGGAAGATATCAGATAGCTCGCAGGTTCCACATGTACGGCAAAGAATACCGAAGGAAGCTGGAGCACACTGGTAAGAAGTCCGCTCAAAAATCTGCCTAACGGCAAGCCGCCCAAAATTCCTATTAAAGTTAAGATCAAGGTTTCCTTATGCACATACTGATGCACTTCGTTATCGTAAAAGCCTAATACTTTAATGGTAGCAAGCTCTCTGACGCGCTCGGAAATATTGGTGTTGGATAAGGTAAATAATACTACAAAGGCAAGGCCACCGGCCATAACAATGAGCAGCAGGACAACCGCGTTGATCAAATCGAAACCGAAATCCTCTTTAAGGCCGTCAGTGCTTGCAGCGGTAAGTATTTCGTCGTTGCTTCTAAGTGACTGGACATATTCTTCGTGGTCAGTGCACGTTTCCGAAAGATGGACAAGCGCGCCGTTGGGCGCATATTTCTCGAATAGTGTCTCGTAGTAGGACTGGGTCATATATATGTTGTTGCCTAAGTAATTCTTTGCAATGCCGGCGATAACGGCCTCTTTTTCCTCCAATTGAAGATTCTGTAGGGAAACGGTATCCCCCTCGCTTAAATTCAAGATCTGTGCGGCGTTCTGCGTAACATATATGCCGTCGCTGCCTATGGAAATGGGCACGGAGTCCGGACTTTGTACATGAATATAATCTTCGATGGAGGTATCGTCCGGAATTACCATTAACTGGACCTTTTCCGCTTCCTTCTCCGAATTAAGCAGCTTAATGCTGTCGATTTGCAGATTCAGGTAATCGGTTACGTTCTCATCTCCTGCCAGCTTTTGTATAAGAAAATCGTTATCCTCTGAATCCACTACCGCCATTAGATCGTAGCAGTAGATTTCTTCATACTGTTCCGGTGCCAGGTTTACGATGGTATCTTTAAGTGCGAAGCCGCAAAGAACGAGGGCGGTACAGCCCATAATGCCTCCTACCGTCATAAACAAGCGTTTTTTAAAGCGGAACAGGTTGCGGACAGTGACTTTATTCAGGAACTTGAAACGGTTCCAGATAAAGGGCAGCCGCTCCAGGAAAACACGGGAGCCTGCTCTGGGAGCCTTGGGTCTCATGAGCGTTGCGGGTGTCTGGTTGAGCTCACTATGGCAGGCGAGCACAGTCGCTGCGGCGATTCCGATCAAAAATAAGAGCACACCTCCTATGCCGTAAAGCATGTCGAAACGCAGATAATATTCAGGAAGATTATAAAGCGTCTTTAGAATATACAGTAAAAACTTCGGGAACAGGATAAAACCTGCTAAATCTCCCAAGATTCCTCCAAACAAGCAGGCGAGCAGGGCAAAAAGGAGATATTTCCAATAAACGGCGGCGTTCTTAAAGCCTAATGCCTGATAGGTTCCTACCAATCCCCGTTCCTCCTCTACCATGCGCGTCATGGTGGTAAGGCTCATGAGAGCAGCAACCACTAAAAAGATAACCGGAAATACGTTTCCTACCGCTTCTATGGAGGACATATCGTTTTGAAGGCTGGAATAGCTGTCCAGGGAGATACGGTCCTGAACATACCACTGAGTCATGTCGATATCATCGAGCTCTGCGTAGGCATCGGTGATTTTTTCTTTAGCCTCCGTTTTTTTGTCGGTATATTCCTGCTCTTTTTCAAGGAGCTTCGTTTCACCTTCCGCGAGATCCAGTTTTCCTTCCTCCAGCTCTTCCTTGGCGTCGGCAATTTTCTTTTTCGCATCCGATTCTTCTGCATTAAGTGTCGCCTCACCGTCAGCCAATTCTGTTTTTGCAGATTCTATTTTATTCCTGCCGTCCTGGAGCTCCGCTTTCTTTTCTTCGATGGTCTTACGGCCTTCTGCTATCTGGGCCTCCGCTCCGGCCAGCTGGGATGCAATTCCATCCAAATGCTGTCTGGTGCTTTCTCTTGATTGCTCGAAGGAGGCTTTTTGAATGTCCAAGGTCTGCTGACCTCCGTTTATTTTGGCCATGCCGATAGCTGCCTGCACACCGGAAGCGGGCAGCGCATTCAGCTGCTCTGCCTGGGCCTGCATTTGTCCGATTGCGGCAGCAAGCTGTGCAGCCTCAGCTGTTTTTGTCTCTCTCTCAGCTGTTAAGTCTGCGATGATCTGTTCGTCGAGACCTTGATCTGTGGCATCTGCAATTCTCTGGTTTAAATTTTCTATATATACGTTGATATCGTTTATCGATTCCTGCAGCTGTGCAATTTGTGCGGTCAGTCCGGCATTCATGGTATCTGTATGGGTTTGCAGCGCACTGAGGAGAGCAGCGCTTTCGACAGCAGTGCTCTGTGCGATATCAGCGTCTTGTGCGCCGGCGGCAGCCAAGGCTGCCGCTGCGTCAACGAGAGCATTCCATTCGTTTTCAGGCCAAGCGTCTCCGAAGGGGGCTTTTATTTGTTCCAGGCCGGATTCCAGCTGCATGCGGGATTCATCCAATTGATTCTGGGCGCTGCTAAGCTGCTCGTCGGCCTCTGCGAATTTGTCTTCTGCCTGTCTGCGGCCGTCGGCCAGCTCCTGCTTCCCGTCTTCGATTTGCTTGGCGTTGGCATTCAGCTGCGCTTCGCCTTGAACTAACTGTGCCTCACCGTCTAAAAGCTCTGCTTCGGAATCGGCCAGTACCTGCTTTCCGTCTAAGAGCTCTGCCCTGGCGTCCGCAATTTTCTTTAGAGCGTCCGCTTCTTCCCGGGAGAGAGTGTTTTCACCGTCCGCTAACTCTTGTTTTCCATCGTTGATATCGTTCCAGGCATCCGCAAATTTTTCATCCGCCTCCGCAAATTTTTCATTCATGGTATCTTCGGCATCTTCGATTTTATCACGGGCCTCTGATACGACGGAATTGTAGCGTGCCAGTTCCCGCTGTTCCTTGATACGGCCTTCAATATTGTTGATAACGGACTGGATTGCGTTTTCATATTCGTCGGAATTGCTGTCCATTCCGATCGTTTCGGACAGAGTAAGATAAACAGCGGTGAAGATATCGATGTCAGCGTCGGCCGGAATAATGAAAAAAGTATAGTCTGCGGACATGGCAGAACGGTATACCGTTCCGAAGCCTTCGCTCTGGATATTCATGGGGTCGATGACTATGCCGGTAATTGTATAGGTGTTATGGGCAAAGACAGGGGTATCTTCCTCTTCTTCTAAATCCATATCCATGTCTTCATCCACATCGAAGTCGACGTCGGAGATGGGATCTTCGCCGGTAGAATCCTCGATATCATCAGAAGCTGCATTATTTTCAGCGATTTCAACGCTATCTTCATCAGAGGATTCTATATCATCTTCTTCCTCAGAATCTTCCGCAATAGTAATGGTATCTCCAATAGATTTCCCGGAAGCATCTATATATTTCTGTGTAACGGCGATTTCGCCGGAATTTGCAGGAAGCTTTCCCTCCAGCAAATAAGGTGTGTTCATCCCGTTTTCGCTGAGAACTGTCATCTCGGCGCTTTTCGATATTTCCTCCACATAGGTGTTGACCGTTTTGCTGTATCCGCCTTCAGCGAGCGCTACGCCATCCACCTTCTCGAGTGCATCTACATCCTCTTCGGAGAGTCCCAGTGTGGATACGATGCGAATATCAAAAAGATTCTGTCTGTCGAAAAATTTGTCCGCGGAGTAATACATATCCTGACAAGACGCATAAATGCCCGTCAGCATCGTTACCCCAAGCATGGTAATAATAAGAATGGATAAAAAGCGTTTCCAGTTCTTTTTCATGGAACGCCAGGTGTCTTTCTTGTAGGAACGATTCATGACTTCACCACTCAATCTGCTCGATGGGCATAGGATGCTCATTTTGCACCGTCTTTACCACCGTACCGTTTTTAAAGTGAATTACCCGGTCCGCCATGGGAGCCAGGGAAGAATTGTGCGTGATAAGGAGAACTGTGATTTTTTCCTTTCGGCAGGTATCCTGAAGCAGTTGTAAAATTTGCTTTCCGGTATTGTAATCCAACGCGCCGGTAGGCTCGTCGCATAAAAGAAGTTTGGGATTTTTGGCAATTGCACGGGCGATGGACACACGCTGCTGTTCCCCACCTGAAAGCTGTGCGGGAAAATTATTCTTGCGATCTGTAAGCCCTACTTTATCGAGAGTCTCGGAAGCGTTCAAGGAATTCGGACAAATCTGTGATGCAAGCTCCACATTTTCCAGCGCTGTCAAATTAGGCATCAGATTATAGAATTGGAACACAAAGCCGATGTCTGCGCGCCGATAGCCTACCAATTGCTTTTTGGTATAGGCGGCAATATTTTCTCCGTCCACGATGACATCGCCTGAGGAGGTCGTGTCCATACCTCCTAATATATTAAGAGCCGTCGTTTTGCCGGCGCCCGAAGCGCCAAAATGACGGCTAGTTCTCCTTTATCCACAGAAAAGCTCGCGTCGCTCAATGCCCGGATCTTGACATCGTCAGCCGCGTATTCTTTAATAACATGATTAAATTCTATATATGCCATGCGTCCTCCATTTCAATTTTTGCATATCCGCTGTATTTGACTTTTCCCCCAAAGTTATTTATGATAGAGTCATTATATAAACACTGTGTTGATTTTGCAACCGACAGTTGATTTCGGGACGATGATTTTGCAACAAAACAATATAAAAGTGTTGATTTCACAATCAAGTTATATAAAAATGTCGGTTTAAATTTAAAATTTAAGTTTTTTGGGGTATGCATGGGAAGAAGCGGCTTAACGAGCCGGGGTAGTGGCAGAGATATTGACCGCGGGGAAGGAGTACATTTATGAAAAAAATGAAACAAGGCAGGAAAACGCGATATACGCAAATGGTTTTGCAAGACAGTCTGGTGGAGCTTATGAAGCAGAAGCCCATCGCGAAAATAACGATTAAGGAGTTGTGTGAAAATGCGGATATTAACCGCACTACTTTTTATGCGCATTATACCGACCAGTACGATCTGCTCCAAAAGATGGAGGAAGAATGTCTTTCCTATGCAAGAGAGGCTATCTCCAACCTTATCGGGGAAAAGGACCAGGATGTGATGATGAAGCTTTTAGAGGAGATATTTCAGTATTTTATCGACAACAGAAATCATATTCAGGTGCTCATGAGCGAACAGGGAGATATCAATTTTCAAAAGCAGCTTTTTGCAATGATTTATGAGTTTTGCGGCATAGCTCCGGACTCCGGCAAAAATGCCGGTATGGGAACGAAAGAGTTCTATTTTGTCTTCGTTGTGTCCGGGAGCGTGGGCCTGATTCAGCATTGGCTGAAGGACGATGCCATGAAGTCGGCCAGGGAAATGGCCGAAATCATATACAATGTGGCGGGCTTAGTCAGATAGCGGGCGGATTATTCATTTAAATAGATATTTACCCTATTCTCTATAATATCGGTTACTTCGTTTACCGTTTTCTGTCCGGTAAAATAAGCTGGTACTTCATCCATAACTATGCTTACTAAGGGAGAAACATTCCGTCTGATGATTACAGAGCCATCGATAAGCGCTCTAATGATTTTAATATCCTCTTCTCTTGCCGCATATATTTCAACTACCCTATTTTCCATATCATCAAAATAGGATATTACCGGAACCTCCCTCTCATTTCCTTCACCGTCCAAATAAGTATCAATTTTCATAGAGGCTTCCAATTGTCTGTTCAATATTTTATTGCAGGTTGAGAACTTCCAGCTTGGGGTTATGGTTCCTTGCAGTTCATCCGTAAAATGACTTTCTATAAATTCCCAAGCCTTTTCTTTATAACTGCTTTTGGCATTGATAGCAAAGCAATTATCTGGTATGATTACCGCTCCGTTACCCGCCGCCCCCGGATAGCCGGCGAATATAGTATCATCGCCCCATACATAGCTACTATATAAGTATTCTTTAACATCGGAAAACGAATTTGGTTCAAATAACATTTGCCCTTGTCTGCGAACAGAAGTATCGCTAGTATAGAAGACCTCTGAGGGCATGCGGCCCGCAAGCTCAATATATTGCTGAAGTCTTGCTTTATCTAAGCGGAGATTCTCCTTGGACGTACCAATATCCATACCATAGGAAATGCAAAGCTGAAGCATCATCTCCTTGCTTATAGGCGTTTTCTCAAGCAGATAAGGATTGTTGTCCAAAATATTCATGATATCATCGGTAGACCATACCCTTTTGTCTGCCACCCATTTTTCTTTCGTTACTAATGTATCGATAGTAAAGTTTGTCGGCAGCATATATAATTGACCATTATTTAAAAGCGATTCGTAAACAGAGTTTACCATATCTTCCTTATGAAGCACATCGCTTTTCTCCATATAGGGAACCAAATTATCCAGCACTCCTTTGGATCCTAGCACCCAATCGTCGATGTAGAGCGAATCCAGCAATAGAATATCCGGCCCCTTTCCCGCGATTAAGTCATAATAAAGATTATTTACCGATGTATCATTATCCTGTTCCCAGTAATCGACTATGGTGATTCTATATTCGGGGTTACTATTATTGAACTGCACCACGGCATTGCGTGTCTCTGCTTTCTCATGGAAGCATCCGAGCAGAAGCTCTGTCTTTTGTTTTATCGACTCTTCCGATTGCCATGAAATATTCCGAATGCTTTCCTCTTGAAGAACGAGGCAATTAAGACGATTGTCCGCATCATAATATATCTTGCCTATCTTATCTCCAACTATTCCATAATCCGACCATTGCAACATAACCCTGATGTTACCCGTAGAGACAGAATAGGAAAACAACTGGGAATCTGTGCGGTATAATATATCACCATTAGAATTTGAAATAAAGTCAAAATAAACATCCTGAAGAATTCCAGGGATACTTCTCATTTCTTTTGTCTGTACATCCCAAATGCCTATCTCGCTTTGTCCGTTTATAAACTGCTGTACAATGGCAGAACCATCCTCAAGAAAGCAGACATCGTAAAACGATTCATCCGCCCACCTTTTTTCGTCCAATACTTCCCCGTCAAGATTCATAAAGCAGTAAGCGAATTTAGAGTATATCAATATATTGTCATCTTCATTTGCAGTTATCTTCCATTCATAGCAATCATCTTCATCACCGCCATGAAATTCATTCATCCACTTAATTGTTTTTTCGGTACCATCTAAATTAATTTTTTTGACATAGATATTTTCATTATTACCGTCAACCTCCAGTATCAGAAAAAAAGCAACTTCCTTTGATGATAGCGCAAAATCCAATACATCGACCGTTTCTAAATCGAAAGAACAAAATGAGGATGGCACGTTATTACTGTCCGTCTTTAAAAAATAAAAATTCTCCCGATTTTTATCCATTGTAGAATATAATATGTTTCCATTATTCGCATCTATTCTACTATAGTATTCATTACCCGCAATAGAAATATTTTTACTATCAATGCTTATCAGTTCGGAAGAGCCCTTCCTTTCTGCAACATCCTTATTTATTTCTTTATTGCCGCATGATACGAACAGCGGCAATATGAGAACCATTATAAAAACAACAAGACTTTTTTTATATTTCATACATTCTCCCCATTATAATTTATAGAAGGACAACATAGCCTCCCTGCATCTGCAAAGAGGCCATATATATTGATTTAACCAACACTTATTAAGGTAACCGCCCTATTCCCATTTGTCCATCCGCTCATGCTTGAATTTCCTATCCCTCTAAAAACATCAATTCTATAACCATTAATAGCATTACCGCCATCTTCTGCTCTTCGACTCCCAACATTTGTAATTTGCACTGTTGCACGCTTCCAAATGCCTCCCACTTTGGCTCTTGGTATGAAATAGGGATCAACAGCAATTGTTGTGCCTGCGGTGGGGGTGGTTCCGGTTGCTGTCATTGGGGAACTATAAGAATATGTATCTGATCCTATATACTTGATGTATTTACCATTATCAGCTTTTCCAGAACCGTTAAGTTTTACTGCTGCTAAAAATCTTCCTCTAAAGGTGCTATCGGTTATCCCTGATGCATTTATCTTAGCATCACTATAATCACTTTCTAAAGCAATATTGTAACCTGTGCAGTAAAAGCTATTTTGATAGTCACAACGTAAGTTTGGTGTTTGAGTAATGGTATTCGAATTCGTAGAGCCCATTCTACAATATAAAGAAAATGTCTTCGGACCACGAATATCAAGATCTAAGTAGCCGTTACCCGAACTGTCAAAAGCAGTAGTCTTACTACCTTTAACTGGACCGGTATACGAAAAAGCAGAGAGAGGTGTATTGGTCACTTTATGATTGTTATACCTTATAGCTGTAACCTTATATCTAAATCGGTATAGAACTTCTGCGTTATTGACTAAACTTTCTTTGAACGGTGTAGTCGGAATAATTTGGGTACTGACTGGAGTAATTGTAATGGATCGAACATCAGACGGCAATGCATTTACAGAAACCGAATTCATTTCATCATAATATAGATTTTCTTCCTGAATGGCGGCGTCCTCTGCAAAAGCAGTAATACTAGTTGACATTAACGATACAATAATCGGAACTAAAAACAATTTTCTTTTCATATAACATTTCCCCTTTCTGTTAATTATGAGTAATCAAGCTTTATATTCTATAATTAGACTGTTATTAGATGCTATGTCCCCTTATATTCCAATAAAACTTTTATTCATAATAACAAATATTCTTAATATTATACATTTTCGAGCATAAACGTCAAATATTATGCATTAAATGTAGAAATTATCTTTCTTTATTATGTTAGAGAATTAGATACCCAAGGTGTGATGATGAAGCTGTTAGAGGAGGTGCTCATGAGCGAACAGGGAGATATTAATTTTCAAAAGCAGCTCTTTGCAATGATTTATGAGTTCTGCGGCATAGCTCCGGACTCCGGCAAAAATGCCGGCATGGGAACGAAAGAGTTCTATTTTGTCTTCGTTGTGTCCGGGAGCGTGGGCCTGATTCAGCATTGGCTGAAGGACGATGCCATGAAGTCGGCCGGGGAAATGGCCGAAATCATATACAATGTGGCGGGCTTAGTCAGGTAACTCACAGTCATTTCACCACATGAATCGCCTTACCGCAGCTTTTAATTACAGCTTTATACCAAAGAGCGGAATCTTTAAGTGTCCGTTTCTGCGTGGTGTAGTCCACGTGGATGAGTCCGAATCTTTCCGTATACCCGTTGGACCATTCATAGTTATCGAGGAGCGACCATGCGAAATAGCCAAGGATGGGAATTCCTGCATCTATGGCTTTTTCCAGCTCCAATAAATAGCGCTGGAGAAAATCGATCCGAAGAGGATCGTGCACTTTTCCGTCAAGACTTACCCAATCCGCCATAGAAGCTCCGTTTTCCGTAATGATGATCGGTACCCGGTATCTTTCATATATAAACTCCGGCATATATCTGAGAATACGGGGGGTTACTTCCCACTTGAACGCCGTTAAGTCCGCACCCAGGTGATGAGGTGTACGCTGCGGCTCTCCGTCACTTCCGCATTGTATTTCCTGTCCCGTATAGAAGTTGCAGCCTAAGAAATCCAATGGCTGTGATATCAGCTCCATATCGCCCGGAGCGATCATTTCTTTTGGAAAATCGTCTCCGAAGACTTCCACAACATCTTTTGGATATTCTCCTTTAAAAACAGGATCAAGCCATAAAGCGCTGCACCAGAAATTGCGCTCTTTGCAGGCAAAAGCTGCTTTCCCGGCTGCTGCGATATCTTCCTTATTATCTGTTGCAGGATAGAAAGCAGAAGGATTGGGGGCCATGCCTACGAAAGGCTTCTTTTTTGCATATTCGCGAATAACTTTAACTGCCTTACCATGGGCTTTCAATAGGTTATGGATGAGCTGAAAGGCCTGTCTGTCCGTCACCCGCAGCTTCGGAGCGCATTCTCCGTCTATGTGTCCGATAACGATGTGGCATTGAGGTTCGTTCAAAGTCATCCAATAGCTCACGCGGTCGGAAAAGCGCTCCACGGCCACACGAACATATTCCGCAAATATATCCGGCAAAGCGGGATTCGCCCAGCCGCCGATATCTTGCAGTGCCTGCGGAAAGTCCCAGTGAAACAGCGTAACGCAAGGCTCAATACCGGCTGCCAGCAATTCATCGATCAAGCGGTTATAAAAGGCGATTCCCTGCTCGTTAACCTTCCCTCTGCCCTCCGGCAGTATCCGGCTCCAACTGATGGAGAATCGATATGCTTTGAGACCCATCTTCTTCATAAGCGCCACATCTTCTTTATACCGGTGATAATGGTCGCAAGCGATTTCCCCGTTTTCTTTGTTTAAAATATTTGTTTTCTTTCTTAAGGAATCATACCTCGTGTCATGGTCATAAGTATCCCAGATAGAAGGTCCCCGTCCGTCCTCTGCAGAAGCCCCCTCTATCTGATAAGCCGCAGTAGCGGCTCCCCACATAAAATTTTTAGGAAATGTCATAATCTTTCCGGCAAGTGCCGTCCTCCTTTTTCTTATTTGTCATCCTTTTACTGCTCCGATAACGATGCCCTTTACAAAATACTTCTGGAAAAATGGATAGATTAAAAGTACCGGTAATGCCCCGACCACCGCCACCGCCATACGTATGGAAGTAGAAGGCATCTGCATAGTGGTCGCTCCTGAGGAGGAGGCGTTCTTTATCATCTCCACATTATCCAGCATTTTCTTTAACAATACCTGAATGCTGAAGTATTTATCATTAGTAACATAATAAAGACCATTCAGCCAGTCGTTCCAGTAGCTTAGACCTATAAGCAAGGTCAGGGTAGCAATAATGGGCTTGGACATGGGAAGCACTATTTGCAGCAAGATCCGAAATTCTCCGGCTCCGTCCGCTTTTGCCGCCTCTATGACCTCCTCCGGGATGTTGGTCGTTAAATAAGAGCGCATCATAATTACGTTGAATGCATTTAACAGCAGGCCCGGCACAATCAGCGCCCATAAAGTGTTCTTTATGTGAAAGGTCTGAGTCCACATGATATAGGTCGGTACAAGACCGCCGTTAAACAGCATGGTAAAAAATATAAAAAAAGCAAAAATGTTTCTTCCCGGCATACTTTTTCTCGACAACGGATAAGCGAACAGCGTTGTAAGAACGAGGCTTGTAAGGGTCCCCAAAAAGGTTACCAGAATCGATATCCCATATCCTCTGAAAATGGATTTGGAGCCGAAAACCAAATACTTGTAGGCTGACAAATCGAAGACTTTCGGGAAAAAGGAATATCCGTATTTTACCAGTGTACCGTCCGCCGTCAAGGAAGAGCTGATGAGCAGAAGAAAGGGAAGGACACAGGCAAGGCATAAAATTACCATAACAGTATTTACAGCATATTGAAATCCCCTATCATGATTAACCATATCTTTTTCCTCCTAAAACAGTGCGTTTTCTTTACTTATTTTTCTGACTACATAGTTAGCAGTCAATACCAGAATAAAGCCTACAAGCGATTGATATAGGCCCGCCGCCGCCGACATGCCAATATTATTCGTTTGAGTCAGACCCCGGTATACATATGTATCTATCGTATTGGTTACATCGATCAGGGAACCGCTGTTCATGGGTACTTGGTAAAAGAGTCCGAAGTCAGAATAGAAGATTCTGCCGATTGCCATTAAAGTCAGCGTAATAATCGTTGTTTTCAGCCCCGGCAGAGTTATATATTTCACCTGCTGCCATCTGCTTGCTCCGTCGATCATGGCGGCTTCATAATAACCTTTGTCGATACCGATTAAAGTAGCGTAATAAATAATACAGTTATAACCAAAGCCTTTCCATAAATTGACTAATATCAATATAAAGGGCCAGTATTTTTCTTCGGAATACCAGGATATGATATCAAGGCCCAAGGGTTTTAATATGGAATTGTTGATAAAGCCGTTCTGTGTATTTAAAAAGCCGTATACTACATAGCTGACTACTACCGTAGAAATTAAATAGGGTATGAGTATCAAAGTCTGATATGTCTTTTTGGCCTTTTCATTTCTTATTTCATTTAGCAGTATTGCAATGAGGATGGCAACTACTGTTCCGAGTATGATAAAAACGGCATTGTAACCGAGGGTATTTCTTGTTATCGTCCATGCGTCTTTAGTTTTAAAAAGGAACTCGAAGTTCTTAAAGCCTATATTCGGACTGTCATATACGCCCTTTTTAAGATCATACTTTTTAAAGGCTAATACGATACCCGACATTGGGATATAATTATTGATGAACAGATAAATAATTCCCGGCAGCATCATGAGATACAGGGGTAAAAATTTCTTGATTTTTTTCCATTCTATTTTTTTGCGCTTTGTTGTTTGCATATGATTTTGTACCTCTTATATTGGATTTTCGAACAGACGAAGAGGATGTCCCCTCCATAAGTTTGAAAACTTATGTAATTTTGGAACACCCTCATCCGTTTTTTCTATCCTATTCTTACTTTTCAGCCAGCCAGGCATCGAACTGTGCTTGTTTCTCTGCAATAATCGTATCGATTCCCGCCGCCTTCAATTCCTGTGTCATCTCAGGAATCGCTTCGTCAGGGTTTAAGCATCCTGTAATCAATCCGTTCTGATATTTTGCTACTATATTGTTGCATGCGGTTACTTCGTTCAATACATTTTCATTATTGAAAAGGAAGCCCTTTGCCGGTGAAGAGTGTGCGGAAGCGTTGAATTCTCCAAGCTGATTCCATACATCCGCATCGTCGCCTTCCCAAACGTAAGTAATCTGCTCGTTAGGCCATGCCCATCCGACGACGGAATAGTCAGTAGTGGAAGAGTCGATGCCATCCGCATAATTGATGATCTTATTCGATTCATCTACAATTTTGTAGTTCTTGCCTTCGATACCGTTAATTAAGAGGTTAGCTACATCTGAGTTCGTATACATCAGGTTCAGCATTTGCATAGCTTTGTCGGGTTGTTCGCTGTTTCCGGCAATAGCCCAGCAAGCGTTAACCATAGAAGTGGTGGAATGAGCTGCATAAAGCTCTACGGCAGCCATTTCTACACCGCATTTTCTCGTTTCCTCAGCCTCAAATCCGGCTTTGATAGGCGTAAAGGTACCGAAACCTACGCCGGAACTGATATAAGTAGCATAGCTTTCATCTGTGTTGGCGCCATCGGGCATCATTAAGCCTTCCTGCACCCAGCGGTACATCATATCACAATATTCTTTGAAGCTTTCCGTTTCGTATAAATTAACGACCTGGGTGCTGTCCTCCAGACAATTTTCCAGGACACCGAGGCTGTCGCTCATAACATCTGCGGACCATGTAGGAAAATTCATGCTGCCGCCGTTGGGAACGCAGGGATACATGTCGGGATATGCTTCTTTTACCTTTTGTAAAGCAACCTCGAGTTCTTCGAAGGTGATAGGCTTGCTGTAATCGATGCCCAGCTCGTCCGCAATCGCTTTGTTCATTTCAAAGCCTCTTGCCTGAGCCTTATCCTTATTCATGGGAACACCGTAGATACTTCCGTTTACTGTAGTACAAGCCCAGTCATCCTCGGAAATAGAAGACTGCATGTCCGGTGCGTATTGTGCCAGAAGGTCATCCATAGCTACAATTTCATTACTTGCTACCATACTGGATAGAGTTACCTCCCATGGAAATGCGTAGAATAAATCCAGCTTTTCACCGGATGTAAGAGCCAGATTCAGCTGCTCGGAGGTAACTCCGCGAACCAGCTCCACATTACAGTTGATCAAGTCTCTCGTAATCTCGCTTACCTTTTCGGATACTTCGGCACAAGCCTCTGTGCTGGCTTCATAGGGTGCATAGATAGTCACCGTATAAAGATCCTCACTGCTGCCTGCAGCAGCATTTTCTGTTCCTGCAGATGCTTCCTGCGCATTATCTGACGTTTGTCCTGCTGATGTGTCGGTGCCTGCGGCCGAACCGCATCCGGCGAGGGCTGTGCAGAGCATTGCCGTAGTTAATAATACGGATAATACTTTTTTTGCTTTCATAACAAGCCTCCTTTGTTTGATACCTTCATTATAGAAAAGTATATTTCATACAGCCACCTTGCTTGTGTCTTGTTAATATTAAAAAAGTGATATTTTTTCTGCGGGGATGATAAAAAAGTAACATTTTCAGGCAAGAAATGTTACTTTTTTACCTCATTTTCCCGTTTACCTCTCTGTCCTCTAACGGGGAAAGTCCATTCATTTTCTTATAGACCTGGGCAAAATATGAGAAATTATTGTAGCCAACCTTCATGGTTATCACGCTGATGGGAAGATTGGTGCTTCGCACCAGATCCTTTGCAAGTTCCATTTTTTCGCTCATGATGTATTCCTTTAAGGACATACCCGTTTCGCTCTTAAAGAGCCGGGAAACATAGTTGGGATTCAGATGTACGAGCTCCGCAATATCTGTACGCTTGATGTCCATTTCCATATTGCTGCGGATGTATTGCCGGATGGAATCTATCTGGGATTTCTGCTTTTCGTCGGACATGCTCATTTCGTTTAAGTAAGCCATAATGTATTTTATGAACCATTTCATGTCTTCCAGAGAGCTGTAAGCACTTAAGGCTCTTTCACGCTGCTCCTCTTCATCGAACATTTCGGAGAGGGTCTTTCCGTATTTGGCAGCAGCCTGATAAACCAGACTTAGGAAATCCTGATAAAAACATTTCAATATCTCTGAGCTGATTACTTTTTTCTCCGCCATATTTTCTATGATTTCCAAAACATCATCACAGATTTTTTCATACAATTCGTTTTGTAGTAAGGGTTCTATGGCTGCAAAGTATTTTCTCACCTGTTCGTAGCCTGCCGGACTGTTTTTTATGTCATCTGCATCCATAACGGTGTTGCCCTTTGTCACATCCTTCTGCTTAACTATCTCTAGCTGCTCGACGGCAATTCTTATATGAGAGAGTTTTTCGCATCCTGCAATGTAGCCCCTAACGGTACAGCCATAATATTCTCTGTAAAGCTCGATAAAATGTGCAAGCTGCTGCAGCACGATTTCTTTTTCAATGGAGTGGGATTCCTTTCTGTAAAAATAAATGATATATTCATTCCTATCCCTGGCATACAGCAGCACACCGTATCCGTAATTATAGAAAAGCTCCTCCAGAATATTGGTTATGGCATATTTTAACAAATCGCTGTCCCATTCTTTCATCTGGGTATTTTCTTCTTGTATCTGAAGCCATACCACATAGGACTTCTCATCCTCCGCAAGAGGAATATTCAGATTTTTCAAGTCGTTCAAAGCCTGCTTCTGCAAGTCGCCCGTTTCCAAAAACATCCTTTGTAAAACAGCGTCCAGTAAAATATCCCTGCGCTTTTGGAAAAGGTCGCTGCAGTAGGCCATTTCTTCTTTTTTTCTTCGGATTTGTATTTTTCCGATGAGCTTCTCGACAGCCTTTTCGATTTCCTCATATCTTGCCGGCTGCAGAATATAGTCAAAGCTTCCAAGCTGAATAGCCTCCTTGGCATATATGAAATCAGCATGTGCCGTTAAAAAGATACATTCGATATCGTACTCGTTTCTTCTAACCCAGGAAAAAAGACTTAAACCGTTCTCTACAGGCATTTCTATATCGCAGAGCATGATATCCACCTTCTGGGACTTGATAATTTCCTTCGCTTCATTAGCGCTGTAAGCTTTAAGTACTTTTTGTATCCCGGTTTTTTTCCAGTCGATACCGAATATCAGTCCGCTGACTACGCTGATTTGGTCGTCGATAATTAAAATGGTCATTTTCCTTCCTCCTGTTCTATCGGAATATATAGCTCCACACATGCACCGTTAGAATTGCTGCAAAGAATCGTTCCTTCTTTGCCGTAAAACATTTCAAAACGCTTTTCGATATTTTTGATTCCTATATGTTCCTTCCCGTCTGCTCCGTAATCTTCCCCGAAAAGGTTGGGAAGTTCTTCTCCGAAGCCGGGCCCGTTGTCCAGAATAGTAATGCAGACATAGGAGTTTTTTTCTCCCGTAAGTGTTGTGGCACGTATGGAAAGCATCAGCTTTTTATCTGACTGAGCGCCATGCTTTACAGAGTTTTCTATAAATGTAATGATCGATAAAGGAGGAATAAGAAATTCTAACAGCCCTTCATCAATATCTATCCGGCATTCCGGAGGCTCGGACTGACACATCTGCTGTAATGCCACATAGTTCTTGACACCCTCTATTTCCTCTCCCAGTGTGATGAAAGCCGGATTGCTCTTGAACATACTGCGAAGATACTTAGATAAAATGATAATCATTTCCTGAATTTTTTCAAAATCCTTTTGTTCAGCCAAGGCATATATGTTTTTGAGACAATTTAGGAAAAAGTGAGGCCTGATTTGTATTTGCAGATATTGCATCTGTACGTTCTTAAGCTGAATCTCCCTCTCATATGCGTTGATTTTCAGTTCATTGATCTTATCTACCATAACATTGAAGCTGTTTTTCATCTGGAGAAATTCTTCGATATGGTATTCCTCCTCCATCCGGGCATCCGTCTGTCCCTCCCCTATGGACTTCATGGTGGCAATGAGCGTTTCCAACGGATCAAAAAGCTTCCTTCTCATGTAGAAGAAGCCGAAAGGGATTGCCAGCGCGATGATCAAGGTCAGCACCAGCAGCAATATTTGTACGTAATCCAGATATTGAAAGGCACCTTTATAAGGGCTTATATAATATTGCATAATGCCGGCATAGGGAAAATCCTTTTCCACCAGCATATATTTTTCACCGTTTGCATAAGCAATATAATAGTTTTTGTTCGTCCGCTCCAAAGGAATCTGATGTTCGTCCATGAAGGCGTTCATGGTCAAGGGCACGTTGTCCTCTCTGGCATAGACCAGATAACCGTCCAGAGTTTCATCCTTTTCATGCTGGGGCGTGGTTATAAGGGAAAAGTCCAGCACGATTACCGCATAATTATGATTATTTTTCAGGATCCGGAGCAAGTAATTTCTTCCCTCCAGCTGTATCAACTGCCAGCCCTTTTTATTGCACTGCGCATCATTAAGGATCTGAGAAGAAATCGTTTCTTCCAGCTCCTTTTTCTCGAAATAGGTGTAATTTCCTGATTCCGCATAGACCATTCTGAAAATGCCGTTGTAAGGAGAATTAATGCCCAAAGCACCTAACCCCGCTAACTGTGAATTTACCATTGCGCGATAATCCGCGGCTATTGCATCGCAACACAAATAAGCCTCCAGATAGCTGGTGGCATAATTCAGCTGTAACATATCCGCGTCGTTGGCCAATAGGTTAGCCATGGAATAACTGATATATTCGATATCCTTTGCCACAGGCTTCTCATAAATAGATAAAATATCCAAATTATTGGAGGCGACCTGATTGTTCAGGATACGCAGCGTATATACGTTGTAGGCGAATAATACGGATAAAAGCGGCACGATAATCAAGAACATCCATAATAATATTTTTGATTGCAGCTTACTCATATCTGACCTCCAATTTAAAGGGGAATTTGGCTGTGAACAGTAGCAGCAAAATGACTATGTCTTATCGTAACATAGTCATCCCCTTGAATATACGTTATTTATATGGTAATTACCGGAAGCTTCTACGGTCTGACCGCCGTTCCGTCCTGCAGGCGGCTGTAGAGCCAGCTGAAATCCATAGAAACAGGCGGATATTTATCCGCGGCTTTCTCATCTATTTCCACACCGATTCCCGGCGCTTCGCTCACATAGGCATAGCCTCTCCTGATTTCGGGGCAGCCCGGAAAGACCTCTCGCTCTTTTTCAGAAAAACCGGCATATTCCTGTATTCCGAAATTAGTGACTGCAGTATCGATATGCATGCCTGCGGCGGCACCTATGGGGGACATGTCATTAGGACCATGCCACGCTGTCTTCACCTGATAGGCTTCACAGAAATGAGCCAGCTTTATCGCCGGAGTGATACCCCCGATATCGCTTAAATGTACTCTTATAAAATCAATCCAATGATTCTGGACAAGAGCCTTCCAGTCGTTGGGCGCCGTAAAAAGCTCTCCCATGGCAAGAGGTGTTACGGTATGTTCTCTCAATATTCTAAAGCTGTCCGACTGCTCCGGCGAAAGTGCATCCTCCAAAAAGAACAGATGATACGGTTCAAGATCCTTTGCCAGCCGCATGCTTTCTGCCAAAGTAAGCCTCTCATGTACATCGTGCATCAGCTCCAGGTCTTCTCCGAAATCGATACGTATTTTTTCAAATAAAGAAATCACGGAACGGGTATATTGCCCCGGATGATAATAGGCGCCTTCAGGAGCGTCATCGGGCTTGCACAGCCATTGGCCCACCTGTCCGGCATTCCCCCCATACAATCCCATATGGCAGCGTATGTAGCGATATCCGTCCTGGATATATTGCCGGATACATTCCTCTACTTCCTCCAGGCAGTTGCCGTCCGCATGGCGGTACAGAGCCACTCCCGTTCTTGTTTTGCCGCCGAGGAGAGCGTACAGAGGCATTCCTGCCAGCTTTCCCTTAATATCCCACAGGGCCTCATCGATGCCGGATATGGCATTGTTCAGAACGGGACCGTTTCTCCAATAGGAGCTGCCCATCATCGTCTGCCATATGTCCTCTATGTTGTGGACCGATTTATTTTTCAGCATCGGCGCCAAATATTCCTCAATAGCCGTTACCACAGCCTTATAGCGCCACGTGAAGGTTGCGCATCCATATCCGCAAAGTCCCGGCTGATTGGTCACCACCTTTACCGCTACCAGATTGATATTGTTTGGAGCGGTCACGATGACTTGTATATCTTCAATTTTTACATCATTCATAATCATAACACCTTTCCGCAAATTTCTGCATGATTTTATAAAATATTATATAAAGTAGCGGAAAGGTTTTCTGCTAAAATTGTTACCGATTTTAATAAAAATGTGACATTATCCTCTTCCGGGTCGGTAGAATTTAATCAAATAGCCTCTTTTATTTTGCTTCACGATAAACCTATCGTTATATCGATGGCGGGCTAATATTAGAGGAATTTTAGAGGAAGTAAATGCTATAATTGGCGCAACAAACCAAGGGAGGTATTTTAGTATGAAATACAAAATTATTTTACTTTTGACAACAATGACTTTATTGATGGCTTGTACTGGCTGTGGCAAACAGACACGAAGTGAGAGCCTTACGTCAACACAGGAACTAGAGGAACAGCAGGAGCAAGATAGAGATGCTGATGATAAAAAAATTTCTGAGGAGACAGAGAAAGTAAATCCTGCAAATGGTGATGAACTGTTTGAAAGCAGTAATTTAAATGGCGCGGTTGTGGAAATTACTAATAACGGCTGTAAAATTACACCTACATATACGCAGGACGATGTAGCTTATGAAGCAGCACCGGGCTATGAAAATCAAGAAGAACTGATTACCGTTGCCTATGACGAGGACTGTACATTTCAAGCAGCTTATATTAACCTCCAGACCAATGCTGTAACCTATGATGCGGTAACAATAAGTGATGTGAAGGAGCAGACAAGCCTGGCAATTTACGGTGAGTATGATAGTGACAATATTCTCCATGCCAGCATTGTTTTTATTTACGAGTGGAATTAATATGGCTTACCTGTGCATGGTTGAATATGTTTTGCCGGGATGTTATAATTCAGATGAATTTGCGGTCAGGTAAAACAATTTTTACATTACATATAATGAAGTGAACCGTAACGAATGAAGCAGGTAAGAAGAGAATTCCATGAAAAGAAGAGACAGAAGCACGAAAAAGACCTTTGATAAAAAGGTGATACGATTTATAACCAGAGCCATGGTGCTATCCATCATGCTCCTTATTTTGGTGTCCGGAGTTTCCACGATGATATCGATAATCAATAAGTCGGCGCAGATGGCAATGAAAGAATTTGATGCCATGGCAGCCAATACAGAAGATAATTTTATATTGATTGTAAAGCTGATGGGGCAGATAAAAGAAGAAGAACAGCAAATGAACCCAATTCGTCTGGATGCTCTTCATTTACAAATACAGCCTCTTGGCGGGAACGAAGAATCAGCCGTTTCGGACAATTTCTAGGGCGGCACAGGCAGCGAGGGCCGGAGATACGGTTACCGTACATACAGGCGAATACCGGGAATGGGTAAAACCTGCATATAGGGTGCAAAGGCATATAAGGACGAGAAGGAAAAGATAGTAAACAGCTACGATTCTCAGGTAAAGATTATTCGAGAGGATGGAAAAGTATATTTGGAAATAACGGTTGATAAGGAGCTTACAGACAAAAAAGGCGTAATCCTACAAACAAAGGATACCGTTATCGGGCCTTTGAGCAATCTCAAAGAGGGAATAAACCGGATCAAAGTCTGGGGATAAAGGAACGAAGCACCGAGTAATCGGTGCTTTTTTCAATCGGAGATGCAGATGTCAGTCAGGATATTTCGATTGCAGTTCCTGTAAAATTTTTAAATAGGTTTCTTGTGTCTGGTTCTGTTCTGCTTCTGTTTCAAATGCTTTTACCCGCTGATCTACCGACTGCAGAATATCCGGAGGCAGATTTCTTTCCGCATAAGTATAGACAACCTGATTTTCTTTGTCGATATGCCGCAGCAGCAAATTCACATATCCCATGGCTTCAGTCAGAATGCCAAGTTTGAATATGGTCTGGGGATCGTCTCTATATTGATCGAGGGCCTTTTCCAGCTCCGAAATATGCAGCCGCCCTAAATCATGCTCTACCAGCATACCATGCTGAATCAGTTTGACACCGATTTCCCCCAGACGATCGCTCATTTCTTGAAACAGAATTTGCTCTTCTTTGCCGTGATGATGCTTATCAGCATAATTTCGGGCAAATTGGATTATCTTGCGAAAGTCACCATCGTTCACATCCCGCCCGTCCAGGATACCACAGCAAGCTTTTTGTATAACGGTGAGAAGCTTCAGAATATTTTCATGTTCCTCTACCATTAATTCTACGCTGTACATAAGAGTTACTCCTTTCTGCTTATTACATATTTGTTGTTCTCGTATATGTGAAGCTCGAGGCCGCTGTGGGAAAGCATCCCCGCAATGATTTCTCCCCGAAGTGTGTCATATACCGATATATTGCCTCCTGCCCGGTCCCAATATTCATGGTGTACGCATTGTGTTTTTTGCCAGACGACTTTTTCTGTGTCATGTTCCATCACACTGTTAACGTGGTCACACGGCATACCATCCAGTAAGGTATCCTCCAAAACTTTAAAGGCATCATCCGCACCGATTCCGTTTTGAAGAGCATGCTTTTCTCCGAATTGGAATGCAACCTGTTTCAAATCAGTCAGTCTGGAAGGATCTTCCTTTAACAGGCTGGTAACCAGGAAGGCCAGTCTGTTCTCGCTTATCTCTATCTTCTGCTGGAGCCAGCCATGGATATTACTCCCGTCAATAATTTCTTCCAGCGGAGATAAATCTAATTTACCATATGCAGTATCCAGCTCTTGTTCAGATAAGGTATTCCATCCCTCTTGTACGGAGACTTCCAAAATACTGTGAATCCACTCCTCCTGAAGCAGGATCTTATTGTATAACCAATAGTGAATCGGTCCTAAAAAAGCACTCATAATCTAATCCTTCCTATAGAAGAGGCTATGGAAGAGCAAGCTTCTTCCATAGTCCCTGAACTGTTTTGGTTTATGCCAGGAGTTGATGATTAAGCTGATCCAGCAGGCCGCTTACTTCAATCCCATGAACTACGCAGGCATCTGCCAATGATTCCATCTGGGAGGAAGGACAGCCCAGGCAGTGCATACCGCTTGCCATCAGGACAGAAGCCGCATCCGGATACTGACGGAGAATTTCTCCGATCAGCATATCCGCCGTAATACCTGACTGCTCTTTTTCCTCATCGCCAAAAAACAGCTCCATGTCATCTTCTACCGTTCCTATTCCTGCGATGCCGAAATTCTCCACAAGGACCTTTGCCACATTGGGGGAAAGGAAAGCCGGAAGTGTCGGGCCGAGGTGGATGTTCTTTACACCCAGATATAGCAGAGCCAGCAGGACAATGACAGCCTTCTGCTCATACCATGCAATGTTGTACACAATGGGCAGATCGTTGATATCATCCAGGCCAAAAACTTCCTTCAGTTTGAGGGCAATGACTGCAAGAGAATAAGAGTCATTGCACTGTCCGGCATCCAGTACCCGAGGAATGCCGCCGATATCACCGAGGTCAAGCTTATTGTATTTGTATTTTGCACAGCCTGCCGTGAGGATGACTGCATCTTCGGGAAGTGCCTTCGCAAAATCAGTGTAGTAGTTTCTTGACTTGGCCCTGCCGTCACAGCCTGCCATGACAACAAACTTCTTGATCGCTCCGGATTTCACTGCGCCAACTACGGCATCGGCCAGTGCCAGGACCTGGTTATGGGCAAAGCCGCCGACGATTTGTCCGTGTTCGATTTCAGTGGGAGAGGGACAACGTTTTGCGTGTTCAATAATCTCTGTAAAATCCTTCTCATCGCCGATGCTGCCGGAAATATGCCTGCAGCCCGGATATCCTGACGCGCCGGTAGTATACAGGCGATTCTTGTAGCTGTCTTTGGGGGGAACGATGCAGTTAGTGGTCATCAGAATAGGGCCGTTAAAGCTCTCAAATTCCTCTTTCTGCTTCCACCACGCGTTGCCGTAGTTACCTACAAAGTGAGGATACTTCTTGAAGGCCGGATAGTAATGAGCGGGTAACATTTCCGAGTGGGTGTATACATCTACGCCCGTACCCTCAGTTTGCTTCAGCAGCATTTCCATATCTCGCAGGTCGTGACCGGATATCAGGATACCGGGGCGCGTGCCCACTCCGATGTTGACCTTAGTAATCTCCGGATTTCCATAGGCAGTAGTATTGGCTTTGTCCAGCAGCGCCATACCGTTAACGCCGTATTTGCCGGTTTCCAGCGTCAGAGCAACCAGATCGTTCACAGTCAGGGAATCGTCCAGTGTCTTGGCAAGAGCACTCTGCAGGAAGGCATCCACATCTTCATCCTCCTGCAGCAGGGCATTAGCGTGTTTGGAGTAGGCGGAAAGACCCTTCAAGCCGTAAGTGATCAGTTCCCGCAGGCTGCGCACATCCTCATTCTTAGTGGACAATACGCCAATCTCAGCGGCCTTGGCCTTGAATTCTCCACGATCATCAGAGTCCCATTTCGCAGTATCCGGCAGTATGCCCTGATTCTCAACCTGCGCCAGAAGTTCCCGCTTTTTATCGAGAGTCTCGACAATACGGGCAATAATGGCATCCTCGTCAAAGTTAGCGTTGGTAATGGTGGTAAAGAGATTCAGAGTAACCAGATGATTTACTTCCTGTGCAATGGTCTTGCCTTCGCTGCGCAATTGTGTTGTAACTGAGGAAAGTCCCTTTGTTACATATATAAGCAGATCCTGCACAGCAGCAACCTCCGGATTTTTACCGCAGACACCCGATACGGTACAACCGGTATTGCCGGCAGCTTCCTGACATTGGTAGCAAAACATTTTATTCTCCATGATACATTTCCTCCGATTTCATATATTTAATTTATTTGTCATTATGTTTTCATTTTAACAAGGTAGATAAAAAAAATCGGTAACTTTCGTTACGGATGTAAATTATTAAAGAATATGTCACTCTATCATTTACAAAGAGTCTTTCATAGATATGCAGAAAGTAAATTACAGTAAAATTTAGTAAATATTTAGTAAAATAGGTTGACCCCACTCTTGGAAGTATGCATAATAAAAGCGAATTAACGAAAGGAGAGATGAAATGGCAACTGTAAAAGACGTCGCAAGGATTGCACAGGTATCAGCGGCAGCCGTGTCACGCGTTCTGAATCGTGACGACAATATTTCCGTTACGTCGGAAGTACGTATGCGTATTATTAAAGCGGCTCATGACCTTGGATATATCCCGCCAAAGCAACGCAAAGCTATGAAAACCAGTAAAAAATTGACGATTGGCGTGGCGGATTGGCAAATTATCCGTCAAACTCATGCCAATATGCGGCTTTCTTCCCTTGACTGTCTGGTACAGATGATGACGAGCGAATATGACATCACCTTCAAGCGACTGCTGTTCGGGCACATAGAAAATGTTGACGGCGTAATCGCTTTCGGGGTTTTTACCGAAGAAGAGAAAGCCTTTCTGCGAAGTGTGAGCTATCATATTGTATTTATCAATTCTGACCAGCATAATTACGAATACGACCAGGTACAGGTAGATTTTGACCGGGGCCTGCGACAGATTACCGAATATCTTTTGGACAGTAAGCGCTATAAGGGTGTTGGCTATATCGGCGGATTGTATGAAAGCGGTAATATCCGCATCGGCTACCATCGACTGGATGGATTAAAAAGCATTTTAAAAGAACGGGACTGTTATGAACCGGATTTTTTCCATGTAGGAGAAATCAGCCGGGAAAGCGGCTATGAGCTGGCTAAGAAAGCAGCTTTGAGCGGCAGCCTTGCCGAAGCCATGCTTCTGGGCAGCGATGAAGTAGCCGAGGGGGCATTGGAGGCTTTTCGCGAACTGGGCCTGCGTGTTCCAAAAGATGTTGCGGTTGTCATTTATCAGGATATTGAAACACTTCATACGAAATGGCCCACCGGTACGTGTGTGGAAATGTTCCCGGACTATGTATGGCAGAATGCTATTGAGCTGCTGCTTGACCGTATCGGCGGAAAGCGGATGCAGGCCGTGACCGTCACAGTGCCCACACATATAAAAATCGGCGATACAGCTTGAATAACAGTTGCAGAGGGAATTTCCCTTTATAATGCGGTCGTTTTAACGACCCGCAATAAAATGAAAAACAGAACGAAAAACAACATGGAGGATGAAAAAATGAAGAAAAGTATTTCCCTTTTAGTGGCAGGTGTGATGTGCGCATCCTTTCTGGCAGGCTGTGGCGGAAGCAGTGCTTCAACTGCATCGGAAGAAACCACAGGCTCTTCAGCCGCGTCTGAAGCCGCTACACCTGAAGAGGCAGACTCATCTGCTACAACGGAAAAGGCGGACTCATCGGTTGAAGCGGAAGCTGCCGGCTCTGAAATAGAAAAATTAACAGTGGCTTTTGTTCCTTCCCGTGAACCGGAAGAAATCATTACTGCCACGGAGCCGCTCAAACAAATGCTGACTGACGAGCTTGCCAAAGAAGGCTATAAAGTCGGTGAGATCGACATTACCGTAGGTACTAGCTATGAGGCCGTGGGTGAAGCCTTGAGTGCCGGAACCGCCGACGTGGGCCTGATTCCGGGCGGAACTTATGTGTTGTACGACGACGGCTGTGATGTTCTTCTGACCGCCACACGCGATGGGCTTTCCATTGATTCCGATGCCGCCAAGGACTGGAATGACCAGAAACCCACAGAAGCCAGCGACAAACAAGCTACCTCCTACCGTGCGCTGATGATAGCCGGGCCGTCACCTAAGGGCAAGGAGCTGGCTGAAAAAATCAATAGCGGAGAATCGTTGACATGGGAAGATATTGACAGCGCTAACTGGAGCATCATGGGTTCTTCTTCTCCTGCGGGCTATATTTATCCGTCCCTGTGGCTGCAGGATGGCTTCAGTAAAAGTATTCTTGACCTGTCTCACGCGGTACAATCGGATTCTTACGGTAGCGCTTTTGCCCGGCTTGCTTCCGGACAGATAGATGTGCTGTGTACTTATGCGGATGCCCGCAGGGATTATGAGGAAAAATGGAACAGCGAATACAGCATGACAAATTCCATTTGGGATGACACCGCCGTAATCGGTGTAACTGCCCCAATCTACAATGATACTATCAGTGTCAGCAAGACTTCTCCGATCATGGACGATGCGTTTAAAGCTGCTTTGAGCAATGCCTTTATTAATATAGGAAACACAGACGCAGGCAAAGAAGTGATTGCGATCTACAGCCATAATGGTTATCAGCCGGCTCAATCAGGAGATTATGACAGTGAGCGCGCCGCACAGCTTATGATCCAGTCTATGAATGCTACTCCCTGATGTTCGCACCGGGATAACGCAAAAAGGAGAGCAGAGTCTGTTCTCCTTTTCTGCGTTATGTACTTATTATCCTTCGTGAAAGGAAAACCGAATGATTGAATTTAAACATGTTGAAAAGATTTATCCCAATGGAGTCCATGGACTCAAAGATGTGAATCTGCAAATCGAACAAGGCGAATTTGTAGCCATTATCGGTCTGTCCGGCGCGGGAAAGTCTACTTTGATCCGCACAATCAACCGGATGCATGATATTAGTTCCGGAATGCTGACGGTAGACGGCGTAGAAGTAATGGAACTGAAAGGGCGTGGCTTGCGGCAGTTTCGCCGGCAGATCGGTATGATTTTTCAGTCCTTCAACCTAGTCACTCGCACGACTGTACTGAAGAATGTGCTGGCTGCCCGTGTACCGGATCTTAGCTGGGGACGCGCTTTGTTTGGAATTTTCTCCAAAGAGGACAAGCTGGAGGCTTTACAGGCATTGGATCAAATGAACATTCTCGAGAAGGCCTATATGCGCGCCGACCAGCTCTCCGGCGGCCAGCAGCAGCGTGTGGCTCTGGCACGCACGCTGGCACAGAAGCCGCAGATCATTCTTGCAGATGAACCAGTGGCTTCTTTGGATCCGGTCACCGCAAGGCAGGTAATGGAAGATTTTGCCCGTATCAACCGAGAAACCAATATTACCGTGCTGATCAACATTCACCATGTGGAACTGGCTTTGCAGTATGCAAGGAGGGTAATTGGAATCCGCGCCGGCCAAATTGTGTATGACGGCCCTGCCGGAGAAGTGACCCAAGCGGTGCTGGATGAGATTTATGAAAACAGGCAGGAGGAGAGCATATGAAACTGTATGACAAACTGTTTCCTCCCCAAATGATTATTCTGCCAAATGGAAAAACCGTGCATAGGCCCCGTTCCCGTGTACCGGTGATTGCGTTGGTGCTTCTGGCGATAACAGTACTTTCTGTGAAGGTTACGGGATTTGCCCCCATGGTGATTTCCCGGCGCGGCTACCAGTTTTTTGTCATTCTTGGACAGATGGTTCCGCCGCAGTGGGATTATATGAAGCAAATCTGGACGCCGCTGCTTGACACCATCAAGATGTCCTTGCTCGGCTCTTTTGCCGGGTCGGTAACAGCTGTTCCGTTTGCAATGCTGGCCTCAACCAATATTATCAAGAACCGGCTGGCAGTACCGTTGATGCGCTTTTTTTTCAGTCTGGTACGCACGCTCCCAACGCTGGTCATCGCACTGATTGCTACTTACATTTTCGGACTCGGTACACTGGCTGGTACCACAGCCATCGCCGTCTTTACCTTTGCTTATCTGGGTAAGATTCTCTATGAGGAAATCGAGACTGTGGATATGGGTGCTTTCGAGGCTATGGAATCTATGGGGGCTACAAAAACACAGGCTTTTGTGTGTGCAATCGTACCTCAGGTAGCACCCTCCTATCTCTCAAACTGCTTATTTTGCTTTGAGGGCAATGTACGCTATGCCGCAATTCTGGGGTACGTGGGTGCCGGCGGGCTCGGGCTGATCTTGAATGAGAAAATAGGCTGGAGGGAATATGCCAGTGTGGGAATGATTCTTCTGGCATTGTTTATTACCGTATTTATTATTGAAACCATCAGCCGGGCCATTCGCCGGCGTCTGACTTGAGGAGGTGTGCGCCCATGAACGAACGAGTTCTAGATACATATGACGCCCGTCCGCGTGCAACAATCCGTCAATTGATTTTAATTGCGGTGCTGATCGGGCTGATGGCTTGGTCCTGCTCCGCCATGAACGCAACCGGCGCCGGTGAGAACGGCGGAAAGATTGCCCTGAATATTCTGACCGGACTATTGCATCCGGACACGGGCCTGTTGTTTACCTTAACCAAGGAGGGAGTCCCCTATCTTTTGCTGGAAACGGTCTGTATTTCTTTTCTGGGCACCGTAGTGGGGGCGGTCATTGCTATTCCGCTGGCATTTTTTTCCGCTTCCAACCTTATGCCCCGCCCTGTAGCATTTGTCAGCCGTGTTATCATAATGGCGGTGCGTACCGTGCCGGCTTTTGTGTACGGCTTGATGTTCATTCGCGTTACCGGACCGGGACCCTTTGCCGGACTGCTGACAATGTCACTTTGCTCGGTGGGGATGGTCAGCAAGATGTATATTGAAGCAATTGAAGACTTGGACTCCGGCGTACTGGAATCTCTCAGCGCTGCAGGCTGCGGACGGCTGGCACAGATCCGCTATGGCGTATTGCCCCAGCTGATGCCGAATTTTGCTTCCACCGCCATTTACCGCTTTGATGTCAATCTGCGTGACGCTACGGTACTGGGACTTGTGGGCGCGGGTGGTATCGGCGCTCCATTAATTTTTGCTATGAGTGCCTATCGCTGGAATGATGCCGGCGCTATTTTGTGGGGTCTTATTATCTTGGTATTGGTTGTGGAATGGATTTCCACGCGCATACGGATTAAACTGACAAGAGGAGAATGAAAGTGAAAAAACTTTTCAGATTTTATATACTTCCGACATGCACGGACATGTCATGCCTGTAAACTACAGCGATGCTCTACCTAGTGACTCCGGCATTCTGACTCTGGCGGAAACCTATAAAAAAGAAGGAAATACACTCATTATTGACGGCGGCGATATTCTTCAAGGCACGCCGCTTACCCAATACTATTTGGAACATTGCGGGCAGTATCCTTTTCATCCGGTCGCTCTTTCCATGAATGCCGCCGGATATGATTATATTACTCTGGGTAACCATGATTTCAACTACGGTTATGATGTGCTAAAGGATTACCTGCATGCGCTCAATGCTCAATGTCTGTGTGCAAATGTACATGATCTACGGGGAGAACTGGGAATTCTGGAAAAAACGATACATATCCTGCCAAACGGCTTGCGTATCGGGATGACCGGAATTGTTACTGATTTTGTGAAAATATGGGAAAGCAAAAAGAATCTTGCAGGTCTTGCTATTTCTGATTCGTTTGAAACTGCAAAGAGCATGTACGAGGAATTGCGGCCGGAGTGTGATGTGTGCGTGTGCATTTATCACGGTGGATTTGAAAGAGACCTCGTTACGGGCGCGCTTCTGTTCGATACCGGCGAAAATGTAGGCGGGCGCATTTGTGAAGAACTTGGCTTTGATATTGTTTTGACCGGGCATCAGCATATAGAAGTACCTGGCATCAAAATTGCCGATACACATGCGGTACAGCTGCCGGATGGGGCCGCGCAATATATCCGGCTGAACGGGCAGACAGATTCCGAAGACGGAATACAGATACAATCTGAGCTGATGCCCGCCGGAAGCCGCTGTGCTGCTGAGCCTTATCACACGATACTGCCGCTGGAAAAGGAGGTGCAGCGCTGGCTGGATCAGCCGGTGGGAACGCTGGATGTCAACATTGTGCCGGAAGAAAAGCTATATGCGGCTCAGCAAGGCAGCCGCCTTGCCGCCTTGTTCAATCAGATTCAGATGGATGCCACCGGTGCACAATTCTCCTGTACCAGCCTTGGTAACCAACCTGCCGGAATGCCTAAGGATGTTACTATACGCAGTATTATCGCGGCGTATTTGTTTGCCAATACTTTGGTCGTGCTGGAAGTCACGGAGGATATTTTAAAAGCTGCGCTGGAACGCTGTGCTGCTTATTTTACGCTGGAAAACGGCGTTCCTTCCATTTCCGATGTATTTTTAAAGCCTAAAATCGAGCACTATAACTATGACTTTTATGCGGGCTTGCGCTACACCTTTGATTTGCGCCGTCCGGTGGGGCAGCGTGTTATCAGCATTGCCGGTGCCGATGGAAGCCCTTTGGGAAAGGGACCGTTCAGCCTGTGTACCAGCAATTACCGTGCTACGGGTACCGGCGGCTATGAGGTACTGAGAAAGTGTCCGGTCCTCTGGCGCGGAAACAAAGAAATGGCACAGCTGGCTGCTGCCTATATCCGTGGCCGCAGTCCTTTGACCGTGCCTGAACCGGATGGTCCGGTGATTGTGTACTGAATCAGTTCAATTTATATAATGTTTTGCAATTCATCGAAATCAATGATGAAAATATCCTTTTTCTGTATTCGGATCAACCCGTCATCCTGCATGTTCATCAGTTCTCTGGAAAGAGAAGGACGTGCGGTGTTCAAAAAATCTGCCAGCTCTTCGCGATTCATAGAAAGAGTTACCTTCCCGTCCGGATTACAATTTTTCAGCAGGATTTTGGCAATTTTTTGCCGCAGGGATGAGCAGGAAAGTATTTGGACTTTCTGGTTCAAAAAATAAGCCTTTTGAGCAAGAATCGACAACATATTGGAAATAAGCCGGGCATGGTATCCGCAGTCATCCCCGCAGGTATGAAAAAGAAAATCCTTGGGTATCTGCAAAACTACGGCCGCAGTAACGGCCTGTGCATAGTGATCATATTCCTTACGGTTTAGAAAAACGAATACTTCGCCGAACAGCTCACCGGACCGGTCGAAAGCGGCGATGATACTGCGCTTTCCTGAAACGGTATCATTGCATACAGCAACAGAACCATCCACAAGAACATGCAGCTTTACAGGCTCGTCATTCTGACAAAAAATCATCTCATCCTTTTCGTAAGAAATCATTTCCGATTTGCTGCACTGCAGGCAGCCCTGAATTTCATCCTCTGTCATGCCGGAAAATAACGGGCTATTTATTAATTTGTGAATCATTTGCACCTTCCCTTCACACTGCTATCTGTGCATTTTTTAATCCTTATACGAAAGTTCTCCCCGGTGTAAGGTATTTCCCACACGAAGCATTTGGCGTGCGTTCTGCATGATAGCGTCGATTTTATCCAGATCCGCCAGCAGATCCTTCTCTTCCGGAGTGGTTTGCAGCACCGAATGAATGCCGCCGTTACGAATGACGATACGCCGGTCTGCCATCAGGGCCAAAAGCGGGTCATGGGTTGCCATCAATACAATTTTGTCCTGAGAAACGAGTAGTTCAAGAGCTTTACGCCGGTCAATACCTGCATTTTCTATTTCATCGATCAACACAATAGGGGAAGCACTCAGGATGGCGGTATCTGCAATCATTAACGCCCGGGACTGACCGCCGCTCAAGCTTGTGACCGGGGTGTCGTCTGAGAATGCCTCTCCCGCCAGACGGTTGGCGGACTCCAGGATCTTTCCGGCGATTTCATCAGGGTTTTCTACCATCCGGCTTTCTGCATGCAGCTTGACAAATTCGCCTGCGCTGATATCCATTACAAAGTTCATGTTCTGAGAAAGCTGAGCTACCAACTTATTATTGGGAGAATATCGCCATTTAGGATCGGGCGCGACTCCATTGATACGGATACTGCGGCCAGTAGGAGTATCTCCCTGTGCTGCCCATTCGATATCTGCCAGCAGACGGCTTTTACCCGAGCCGGTAGGACCTACAATGGAAACGATCTGAGAGGGTAAAATTTCCAGATATTCAAAATCTTCCGCCTGTCCGCTTTTGTTTCTGCCGGGCAGGATGGTCAATGACTGAACAGCATTATTTTTTTCAATGCCCAAAAATGCCAGCATCTGAGAGATATAGCTCTCCAGCTCTCCGGGCAGGATCTGAACATCTATAGCCTTGTCCTCCAGTTCTTCCTCGCCCAGTCCCTCTAAAAACGCGGCAAACGTAGTATTTTCATGCCCGCTTACATCCAGTCGGTTCTGCTGGAAAAAGTCCGTGACAAAGGGATATTTGTCTATGAGTGTTCCGATGGTCTGCTGCTTCATACCTCATCCTCCTCCCATACCATTTTTTTGGTGTTGCCCAGCTGAAAGCTTTCCCCGATGCGGGTTTCTCCCAGACAGTATGAGCACATAGCTGAGGGCATGGGAAAACGCAGCTTCATACCCTGCACTGATTCCAGCTTCTGTGTTTCGTCATATAAAAGTGTGCTTAACTCATACGCGCCCTGCCCACTCAGCCCATTTACATGCAATACCATCGCTTTGGGATTGACGGCGCTCACTCGGGAAGCGAATACCTCACGCTCCGCCTGGGAAACAATATCTCCTTTGGTAATGACCACGATGTCGGCCGATTTAAGCATGGGACCGATTTTTTTCGGCGTGTTGATGCCGGAAAGATTATCAATGACACAAATCCCCTTTATACCTATCAGATACGGTGAGCAGCGATTGCATAGACCTGCCGATTCGGTGATCAGCAGATCCAGCTTCTCCCGATTGCCCCACCCAACCACGTCCTCGATGTTGGAGGCGAAGAAGTGGTCGGGACATAAAGCGCCGGACAATCCTTTCTTCACTGGGATTCCCGCTTTCTCATACAGCACATCATCGTCGGTGTGTAAACAATCAAATTTGACTACACCTACGGATAATCCACGTTTTTGAAATGCACCGATAGCTTTTAGAATCACCGAGGTCTTACCCGAAGAGGGCGGACCGGAAAAAATTGTCAGATTCATACCTTTCCCTCCGCCGCATCAAAGAAAATGCGTTCTGTTTCTTTCAGAAGTGCGCCGATGTCATGGCTGTAAATGAACTGCCATCCTGGCCACAGAAAGCTCGGATCCGGTGACAAGCCATTGTCAATTTCAGGATGAGTGGATGGAAACTTTCCGTTTGCGGACAAGACATTCCCCATCTCTTTTGAAAACAGGAAATCCACCAACGGCTGGGATTTTTCTTTGGAAGCTGCTTTGGTCAGCAGGAAAATCGGGCTGACAATTGCACCGTCTTTGGGCCAGACGGGGCTCATTGGACCACCTTCCTTTGCCATCCATGTAAAGAAATACGGCATAACGGTTACCACAGGGGCATTGTTCTGCTGCTTTTTAGCGCCGGATTTAATCATCTGCGCAGGATGCATGCTTGTCAGCAGGCTTTTTCCCAGCTTAGCTACGCCTTCTTCTCCGTATTCTTTATAGATTGCCAGCAAGACTGCGTTAAACAAATCCAAATCCCGCATGGGCAGGGCGACGGTGTTCTCAAATTCAGGCGTCAACAAA